>JBFWMT010000017.1:0-44407 GCA_050251415.1 Anaerotignaceae bacterium
CTCTGCTCATGTTAACAGCTTCTTCAAAGGTTCCGCATTTTGTAATTTTGTTAAAACCGTGTTTTTCACAGCATTCCTCTATTTTATCAGCTGTTTTCCCAATAAGAACAAGGTGCTTCACCCTGCCATCAAATTTTTCCACCCAGTCATCATATTCCGAACCCTTGTCATAACCGCCACCAATAAGCACGCACGGTTTTTGCATTGCCATTATACCTCTTATTGCCGCATCGGTATTTGTACCCTTACTGTCGTTATAATAGTCAACTCCGTCAACAGTTTTAACAAACTCAATACGATGCTCAACTCCGCCAAATTCTTTAAGTGTGCTAACAATGTCCTCCATGGGAACCCCAGCACAAAGTGAAATTGCAACTGCCGCCATCACATTTTCATAATTGTGTATACCAAGTATTTTAAGGTCGTTTATAGAAATAACTTTCCCATTAAACGCCCCCCATTTTACAATTATATCGTTTTCTTTTAAATATATGCCTTCATCAATAGCATTTGCACTGCTGAAAAAGAATGTTTTTGCCTTAGTTTTTTCTGTCATTCTTCTTGTTGCTTCATCGTCATAATTTAGAATAACAAAATCACCCTCAGTTTGGTTTGCAAACACCTTTTCTTTCATGTGCATATAATTTTCAACAGTTTTATGTCTATCTAAATGATCTGGTGTTATATTTAAAACCGCACTAATGTGAGGATGAAATTCGTAGGCCGCTTCCATTTGAAAACTGCTGATTTCTGCTACAACGTAATCAGAAGTACTAAGGCGTTGAACCTCACCCGAGTATGGTAAGCCAATATTACCAACTACTGCCGCATTTGGATATTTCTTTTTAATTATTTCACCAGTAAGGGCTGTTGTTGTAGTTTTTCCGTTTGTGCCTGTTATTGCAATAATTGGGCATGGTGTAACAAGGTAGCTAAGCTCTACCTCGCTTATTACCCTAACTCCTTTACTTTTTGCCACATCAAAAAAACTTAAGCTTGTAGGTATACCAGGGCTAACTACAACCAAGTCCATATCTGCTATAATTTCATCGGGATTTTTGCCATCATATATTTTTATGCCTGCATTTTCAATATATGCCACATCCCCCATATCTTCTTTTTTCTTAATATCCTGTAATGTAACCTCTGCACCCAAGCTGTTTACAAGCATAGCCGCCGAAATTCCGCTTTTTGCCATTCCGCAAACCAATATCTTTTTACCACCAAAGTCCATTTTAAATCCTTCTTCCTAAAACATGTATTTACTGCCCAAAAAAGCCACAAGACACATAATTGCCGTAATTATATAAAACACTGTTACAACCTTTGTTTCACTCCAACCGCAAAGTTCAAAATGATGGTGTATTGGTGCCATTTTAAATATTCTTTTCTTTGTTTTTTTGTAATATCCAACCTGAAGCATTACCGAAAGACTTTCAGCAAGATAGATAATCCCCACAATAATAATAAATACAGGCATCTTCAAAATTAAAGCACTTGCTGCAACAAAGCCACCTAGTGCAAGTGAACCCGTATCCCCCATAAACACCCTTGCAGGGTATGCATTAAAAATAAGAAATGCTAAAAGGCTGCCAATAACTGCACCGCAAACCATAGTGATTCCACTGCCTGCCGCCCATGCAACTATCATAAAAAATGCTGATACAATAAGGGTAACTCCACTTGCAAGTCCATCCAGACCATCAGTAAGATTAACTCCATTCACCGTACCAAGCATAGCAATAACAAACATAACCCAGTAAATAACTCCCAAGTCAAGCTCATATCCCTTTGTAAAAGGAATTAAAACTCCAGTGCCAATACCTCTTTTAAAAACATAAATGCCAAAAACCGCTGTAACTATAAGCTGTAACAATATTTTTTGGTATGCCCTTAAACCTAGTGAACGTTTTTTAACTACCTTTATGTAGTCATCCAAAAAGCCAATAATGCCAAATCCCATTGTAACAAGGGTAACTGCTACACCATCTGCATTGCCTTTTGCAAAAAATAAGCATGTTACAAAAAAAGACGCTAAAATAGCCAGACCACCCATTGTAGGTGTTCCAGTTTTTTTAAGATGGCTTTCAGGCCCGTCATCCCGTTCTGTCTGCCCATATTTAAGCCTGTGAAGCACTGGTATAAGTATTGGGCAAAATATCAGCCCAAGTATAAATGCTATAATTATTGCGTAAACCGAATATTCAAGTGTACCCACTTATTTCACCTCTTGTAATTTTTCTGCGGTTTTTTCAAAGTGCATACCCCTTGATGCCTTAATAAGTACAGTATCACCGCTTGTAAATATTTCTTTTAAATTGCTTTGTAAAAATTCTTCCTGTGTTTTAAAATACATGGTATTCCCGCCATTTTCCTTTACTCCGTCATAAATTCTTGCACCGTTTTCACCAATGCATATGCTAAGTGAAATACCAGATTTTCCCACATATTCACCCACTTCGTAATGCAGTGAGGGTGCAAAATCTCCAAGTTCAAACATATCGCCCATAATGGCAACCGTTCTGCCTTTACTCTGGCAAAGTACATCAATTGCCGCTTTCATAGATACTGGGTTTGCATTGTATGCGTCATTTATAAGGGTTAAAAAATCTGTTTTAATAACCGCCATACGCATTGCCGTAGGAGCAAAATTTTCAACACCACGCTTTATCTGCCCCATGCTAAGGCCAAGAACCTTGCCAACTGCCGCTGCAGAAAGAGCATTCAGCACCATATGCTCCCCTGGAACAGGGATTGTTACCTCTGTCTTTTCATCTTTACATACAATAGTGCATTTTATGCCATCTAATCCCTTTGGTGCAATATTTTCAGCATAAAAATCGCTTTTACTTTCAACGCCAAACCAAAATGTTTTAAAATCAAGCTTATCATGCAAAGTAGCAATCATATCGTTATCGGCATTCAAAACTGCAACGCCATCTTTTTTAAGATATTCAAATATTTCGCTTTTTGCCTGTAAAATACCTTCACGGCTTCCAAGGTTTTCTATGTGAGATACCCCAACATTTGTAATAACGGCAATGTCAGGCTTTGCAATTTCTGACAATCTGCGTATTTCTCCAAAGCTGTTCATACCCATTTCAAGTACCACCACCTCATGGTCCTCCCTAAGGTTAAAAATAGTTTTGGGCAACCCAATTTCATTATTAAAATTACCTTGTGTTTTAAGAACCTTATATTTTTCCTCTAAAACAGAGGCAATCATGTCTTTTGTTGTTGTTTTGCCAACACTGCCTGTAATACCAACTACCTTTACATTAAAAAGCGTTAGGTAATACATAGCAAGCAAACGAAAGGCTTTTCTTGTATCCTCCACAAGAATAATTATCCCATTGGCTTCCAATTCATTTTGGCTAAGACAGCACAGCGCACCTTTTTCAAATGCTTGTTCAATAAAATCGTGTCCATCAAAATTATCACCTTTGAGGGGTATAAAAAGAGAGTCTTTTTCTATTTCTCTTGTGTCTGTTGTCAGCTTTTCTGTTTTCGAATTTTTGTCACAGGGCTTTAAAAATCTGCCATTAACGACACTGCAAATTTCGCCCAAGGTCATTTCTTTCATTATTGCTCCTCCTCAAAGGCCTCCACAACAATCTCTTCGTCATCAAAGTGTATTGTTTTGTCTGCAAAAATTTGGTAGCTTTCATGCCCTTTTCCTGCAACCACAACAAGGTCCCCTTTTTTCGACATTTTAACTGCGGTGAATATGGCCTCACGCCTGTCCACAATCTTTACGTATGGGCAATTTGTGCGTTTAGTACCCTCTTCAACATCTAAAATAATTGCATTGGGCTCTTCTGAACGAGGATTATCACTGGTAATAATACAGTAGTCCGAAAGTTTCCCTGCTATTTCACCCATAATAGGTCTCTTTGTTCTATCACGATCGCCACCACAACCAAACACTGTAATTATACGTCCCTCAACAAATTCTTTTGCAGTTTTCAGTATGTTTTCCAGACTATCAGGGGTGTGGGCATAATCCACTACGGCATTGGCCCCTTTAGGGCTTTTTATGCTTTGAAAACGGCCTTTAACACCTGCAATTTTACCAATTCCTTCAATAATAGTCTCCATAGGTATACCCATAAATAAACATGAGCCAATTGACCCCAGTGCATTGTATATACTAAATTTACCAGGTATATTTAAGTGTACTGGATATTCCTTGCCCTTGTAATCCAACACAAAGCTAACTCCATCAGCAGTTATTTTAATTTTTTCCGCTTTTAGGTCAGCATTTTTTTCAATTGCAGTTGTTATAACCTTCCCCTTGGATACACTAATCATGTATTCCCCTGCTGGGTCGTCTATATTAATAACGGCTTTATTTGTTCTTTCAAAAAGCATAGCCTTAGCCAGCTTATAATTTTCCATAGTTTTGTGGTAATCCAGATGGTCCTGTGTAAGGTTTGTGAATATGGCAATATCAAAATCGCAGCAATCCACCCTATGCAAATCCAAAGCATGGGAAGAAACCTCCATAACTATATCTGTTACCGCTTCTTCATACATGTTACAAAAAAGCTTCTGTACCTCAAGGCTTTCAGGTGTTGTTCTTTCTGTGTGGATAACCTCGTCGCCAATTCTATTTTCAATTGTACCTATTATGCCTACCTTATGCCCAATCATATCCAAAACGGATTTAATGATGTAGGTAGTAGAAGTTTTTCCATTTGTTCCAGTTACGCCAATAAGATTCATTTTTTTTGATGGTTCATCGTAGTAATTGGCACCCATTTGTGCCAGTGCAATTCTGTTATTTTCTACCTTAAGCACTGTAACTTCCTTTGGCAAATTCAAATCCTTTTCAACAATAACAACTTTTGCGCCCTTTTCAACAGCACCACTTGCAAAGTTATGCCCATCTACTTTAAAGCCTGAAATACAAACAAAAACGTCATTATCCTCTACCTGTCTGGAGTCATAAGCTATTTTTTTAATTTCAATATCGTCATTTCCCTGTAAAACCATGTAATCAATGTTTTTCATAACAGCTGATAATTTCATATTTGTACCGCCTCCTAATTCAAACAATAATTATACCATAATTTTTATATTTTGGAACTTTTTTTACTCTGTAAACAGCAACATCTTTGTTCCTATGTTTACTTCTTCACCCGCAAGTGGAAATTGCCCAAAAACATTTTCACCCTCTGTTTTCACATCTATTTCTAACCCAGCTTCTTTTATAAGCTTTTTGGCCTCTGCCAGTGTAAGTCCTGTTACATCAGGCACGGTCGCTTTTTTCACTTCATCCAGCTTAAGCTCATCTTCTGTGTACACAGGCTCAACACCTATGTATGGTAATATGTTGCTTAACAATTCTTTCATAACAGGGCCTGCAACTGTGCCGCCATAATATACTCCCTGTGGCTCATCAATAAGCACCAACGCCATAATCTGTGGGTCATCTGCTGGGGCAAATGCCATAAAAGAGGCTATATATTTCCCATTTTTACGTGGAAGCTTTTCGCTTGTAGCCGTTTTACCACCAATGCGGTAACCAGGTATGTATGTCTTGTGCCCAGTTCCGTCGGATACAACGCTTTCAAGTATCATTCGCATAGTATCCGATGTTTCTGTGGATATAACCTGTTCCCCTTTTTCGCTTTCAAATGTAGCAACTACATTTCCATCCTCGTCAATAACTTCCCTTGCAAAATGTGGTGTAACAAGGTAGCCCCCATTTACTATGCAGGATGCCGCACGCAGAAGTTGTAATGGTGTAATTTGAAAGGACTGCCCAAAACTCATTGTAGCTAATTCCACAGGCCCTATATTTTCAAGCTTGTGCATAATACCAACCGCTTCACCAGGTAAGTCAATACCTGTTTTTTTGTCAAAGCCAAACTTAATCATATAGTTATAAAAGGTTTCCGGTCCAAGCCTTTCTGCAACAGCCATAAACACCGGGTTGCAACTATTTTGCACTCCCTCAATAAAAGTTTGAAGGCCATGGGTACGTGGGTAACGCCAGCATTTAATCATTCTGTCTCCGGCAGTATAATATCCATTGCATACAAAGGTATCCGTCACCTTAACCTTACCCTCTTCAAGACCAGCTGATGATGTAACAATTTTAAATGTACTTCCAGGTTCATAAGTATCATTAATGGCAGTGTTTCGCCACATTTTGTTTAAATAATCATTTTGTTGCTCTGCCGTAAAGCCATCCCAGCTTGCTGCTAACTCCTCATTATTTATTTCAAAGGGTGTGTTAAGGTCAAAATAAGGATAATTCGCCATAGCATAAACTTCGCCATTTTGCGGATTAATTACAATAATCATTCCACTTTTTGCCTTTTTCGCCTCCACTGCCTTTGCCAATGTCTGTTCAGCATATTGCTGAATAACAACATCAATTGTGGTTACAAGGCTTCCGCCGTTAACAGGCTCAATACGCTCTTGATACTCCCCTATTTCAACACCCTTGCTGTCAGTAAGTGTTAGTATTTTTCCTGACTCACCCTCTAAGTATTCATCATACTTTGCCTCAAGACCTATAATTCCTTGATTATCCTTGCCTACAAAGCCTATCACCTGTGCCGCCAAGCTGCTGTAAGGATATATGCGCTTTACATCCTCATCTACCACCACTCCAGGAATATTTGCATCACGTATTTCCTGGGCTAGGTCTTTATCGACCTTAGTTTTAATTCTTACCAAAGCAACCCTTTGTGATACTTTTTCTAAAACAGAATTATAGTCAAGGCTTAACTTTTCGCTTAAAAACCTTGCTGTTTCTTCTTCATCGTGTACCTGCGCATGTATAACACTTACTGCGTTAACCGATTGAGTAACAGCTATACCAACACCATTTCTGTCCAGTATATCACCCCTCTTCGGGGTAATAAGCCTATCCCTGGTTTGCTGTTCATATGCCATTTTTTGCAGTTCGTCTGATTTACATGTTTGTATGTAAATAACCCTGCCAATAAGCACCGCACCACTTAAAAAGCACATACTAAGAAAAAACATTAGCTTTCTTTTTACTAAAACTGAAACTCTGTCCACAAAATGCACTCTCCTGAATATATCTTAAATATATTCTATTTGCGTGCATGTTAAGTTATTCACTTCCTTGTGTTTCTTCCTCTTTGGTACCTATGGTTATGGTAACTTCAGTGCCTTCTTCAACAGTGATGCCACTTTTCGGTGAAACATCTGTTACAACTCCTGTTTCATCCCCTTTAAGTACCACTTCAAGCCCTGCATCAACCAAAGTTGTTACAGCTTCATCGTATTTCATTCCCTTAACTGAAGGCACAATAACGTTTCCTGTTTCGCCTTCACCTTTTTCAACATATATAATAACCTTACTTCCTTCCAAAACCTCTGTATTGCCATGAGGCACCTGATTAACAACAGTGTTTCCACTGCCAACCAGCTCGTAATTAAGGCTTTTAAGCTCTAACTCAGTAAGTACATCGAACAATGTGCAATTTGTGTAGTCGTCAACAACAACATTTTTTTCATTCGTCGTTGTTCCTGCCTCCACGGCATAGCTTGGCTCAATAGACTTTTACTTAATTATTTTTTCAAACAGAGCTTTAAGTATAGGTGAAACAGTAGTAACACCATCCGCATAGGTTTCAGGCTTATGTATAAGGGTAATTGCAATATACTGCGGATTATCTGCTGGCAAAAAGCCGATAAATGAAACCGTGTACTTAGAGTCTGCTCTAATGCCCTGTTGTGCCGTACCTGTTTTGCCACCAATGGTGTACCCTTCTATTTTTGCCTTTTTACCAGTACCTATCTCTACCGTGGTAATAAGGTCTTTTCTGACAATGTCCGATGTTTCTTGGGAAATTACTTTTCTTATTACCTCTGGCTTTGTTTCCTTAACTACATTGCCATTTTTGTCTACCACCTGAGATACGATATATGGGCGCATAAGGTTACCGCCATTTATAACCGCCGCCATTGCATTAACTGCCTGTAATGCAGTTGAATTAAAACTTTGACCAAAGCTCATTGTTGCAAGCTCGGTGCTTTTTATCCTTTCTTCACTGTACATAAGGGCGGACGCACTTTCTTCACTTGGTAAGTCTATACCTGTAAGGGAACCAAATCCAAAATCCCTTTGGTACTTATAAAACAAACTAACTCCCATTTTTTCAGCAATGTCCATCATACCAACATTACAGGAGTATGCCAGAACCTGTTCAACCGTAAGCGTACCATGCCCACTTCTTACATTGCAATGTATTTTTCTATCGGCAACCTGTTTAAAACCACCACAGTAAAAGGTATCATCATTTTTTACAATACCTTCTTCCAACGCCGCCGCAACTACCATAGGCTTGAAAATCGACCCTGGCTCAAAGGTTGAAGAAATATTAAAGTTCTTCCACACACCGTTAAGATATTCATATTGACTGTCTGAATCCATTTCCTCCCACATGGTGGCAAAAGCTTGGCTTTCAATGGCAAGGGGCTCTGATGGATTATTAGCATCAAAACTGGGGCCTGCTGCCATAGCAAGTATCTCCCCTGTGTTTGGGTCCATAACTATTGTTGCAGCATTTTCGGGGTTATATTCCTCAATAGATTGTTTTACAGCTTCTTCTGCATAGGTTTGTATTGTATAGTCCAGTGTGGTTACCACTGTATTTCCGTCCTCTGCCGGTATATCTTGGTTAACGGCACCGTTTGCTCCATCGTATGTAATAAATGAACGTCCGGCAACACCACTCATATCTATGTTATACTGCTTTTCAAGACCCCACATAGCATCCCTAATAAAGCCTATAACCTGTGCCGCAAGAGTTCCTGATGTATACTTTCTTTGAGTATCCTTTTGATATACAACACCTTTAAGGCCCATAGCTTCTAAACTCTCTTTAACCTCACGAGTTTGCTTCTTAGCTAAAACTTTCCAGCTTGAATCAAGCTTTGGCTTATTAGTAACAGGGTCTATAGCTATGTATTCCTTAAGTGTAGCGTAATCTACTCCTTCAAGGGTATCACTAAGTGCCTTTATAGTCTTTTCCTGCTCCTCTGGTTTAAACTGCACCAAAACCCTTGTGTCTAAAACAATGTTATACACCGTTGTACTTACCGCAAGTGCCTGATTATTTCTATCTGTAATGGTTCCACGGTTAGGTGAAATAATGCTGTCGTAACGGCTTACCTGCTGTGTTTTTGCCGCCGTTTCATATTCTGCACCATGTACACTTTTAATATAAAAAACACGTGCACCAAGGCCACTAAATCCTGCTAATAATACAAAAAGAATAAAAGTTAGCTTTGCTTTTCTGCCAAACCCAACTTTTATTCTCTGTCTTTTTCTCATAATCATCAACCCTTTTTTCGCCCTAGGCATTTGCCCATTAGCTTTTGAATAGACTTACTATAGAAGCAATTGAAAATTTTTCTTTCTCTTCGCTGTCAGATGCTCCATACTGCACTGTGTAGCTTTGCTTTGGAACATCAATATACATAATTTGATAAGGCTGTGGCTCTGCCATGCCAAGGCGATTAACTGCTTCACCTTCAATATACTCTAAATCAACTTTGTCTGAAATTTCAGCCTGCAACGATGCATTTTCATTTTGTATTCCAATCAATTGGTCACTTAACTTTGAATTTTCAACCCTTTGTTCTGCCACAAGGGCGTAGGATGCCATGGTAACAAAGCAACCCGAAAAAACACCAAGCACCGCAACACTAAGCTTAATTCTGTGCACAAGGCGTTCTCTTTTTTCAATAGCGGTTTCAACCGACTTTGCTCTTTTAATTTCAACTTCCTGCGCTTTACGTCTATAGTCTCGTTCAGTTAAAATAGAATCTTCATAAATTGGCTGGGCGGACAAAACTTCTGTCTGGTAAGCGTATGCTGCACTGGATGTATTATAGCTGTTGTGGTTATACCTGTAATTTCTTTTCCCCGACATCTAACTACCCCTCTTCCCAAGTCTATTTTCGCTCTAGCACCCTAAGCTTTGCGCTTCTCGCCCTGTGATTAACCTCAAGTTCTTCTTCTGATGGAACTATAGGTTTTCTTGTTATTACTCTTGCCAACGGCTTTTTGCCACATACGCAAACAGGAAATTCATGAGGGCATGTACAAGGATTTTCCTGTTTTCTAAAAGCATTCTTAACTATTCTATCTTCAAGGGAATGGAAAGTGATTATGCACAACCTACCTCCCTTGTTCAATGCCTCTGTCATGTCATCTACTGTACGCTCCAAAATTTCAAGCTCGCCGTTAACCTCTATTCTTATTGCCTGAAAAGTTCGCTTTGCTGGATGTGGCCCATCCTTTCTTGCACCCTTTGGCACTGCTTTTTTAATTACATCAACCAGCTCAAAGGTAGTTTCTATAGGTTTTAGGGCTCGCTGCTCAACTATAAACTGTGCAATACGCTTTGCCCAACGCTCTTCGCCATATTTAAAAATAACATCGTTTATTGCCTTTTCGCTGTATTCGTTAACCACCTCATATGCCGATAGTGGTTTGTTAATATCCATACGCATGTCTAACGGAGCATCCTGCATATAGCTAAACCCTCTGCCTGCTTCGTCTAGCTGATGACTAGATACACCAATATCCAACAAGAATCCATCCACCTTTTCAACACCAAGGTCTTTTAAAATATTTTTTATGTTAGAGAAATTGTCGTTTACAAAAGTAACTTTTTCTCCAAATTCTTGAAGACGCTCTTTCGCCGCATTAATTGCATTCATATCTTGGTCTATCCCTATAAGCCTGCCGCCATTAAGGTGCTTGCAAATTTCGTAGGAATGGCCTGCTCCACCCAAAGTTCCGTCAACATATATGCCATCCTTGTCTATGGAAAGACCTTCAATGCATTCATTTAGTAAAACCGACACGTGATGAAACTCCATTAAAACACACCCTCATTTTTTTATCTAAGGAAACGGTGATTAATTACATTAAATCAGCGTTTTCCTGAATTTTATAATTATTTTATATACCAAGCTCGGCCATTTTTTCTGCAAGCTCATTGTCCACAAAATTTTCTTCGCTATTGTAGTCTTCCCATCTTGCCTTATCCCAAATCTCTACACGGTCAACAACACCAATGGAAACAATTTGCTTTTCAAGTGTCGCATGTTCTCTCAAATTTTGAGGAATAACGATTCTGCCTTGGTTGTCCAATTCACATTCAATAGCCCCAGCAGTAAAAAAACGTGCAAACTTTCTTACATCTGAACTTGTCCATGGTAAAGTTTTAAGCTTTTCAACAAGGGTAACCCAACGTTCCTGTGAGTATACAAAAAGACAGCTATCCAAACCTCTGGTAACAACAAATTTGTCCCCAAGGTCCTCTCTGAATTTAGACGGAATAATAATTCGTCCCTTTGTATCAATATTATGCTGGTACTCACCTATAAACATAATCACACTCACCATTCACGCCAAAATGCAAATTCATGGATATTTCCAACCACTTTGCTCCACTTACATCCACTTTTAACCACATTGTAATATAATTTTAATAAAAATACAAGCATTACTAGTAAAAAAGTAAACTTATATACAATTAATTTGTTCGAAATTTTAACTCTTTTTGACATTTTTAAACCTTTTACTATAAAAAGTAGTAAAATATTGTCATTTTCGAAAATATAGTCATTTTACACGGATGATTGAATTTTAAGCGGTGTAATAAAATTATTATAATATCTCATTAATTTTAATAATTAAGCACATAAAAAGCGGCATCCAAAAGTAAATTTGGATGCCGCCTCAATTTATATATTAAAGCCTATATTTTTCAAAAATTCTTTCTGCTGTTAAAATTCCGTCTACTGCCGCCGACACTATACCTCCAGCATAGCCTGCACCTTCACCCGTTGGATAAAGCCCCAAAACATTAACGCTTTCGCCCGTTTCAAGATTCCTCTCAAGCCTTATGGGTGATGAACTTCTGCTTTCAACCGCAGTAAGCAACGCATTCTCATCATCAAATCCCTTAAAACGCTTGCCAATACCAACAATTGCCTCTTTCATTGCCTCTGCCATAAAATCAGGAAAAAGCTGGTTTAGGTCTGTGCATTGAATGTTAGGAGTATAAGTGTTTTTAACCTCGCCAACGGTTGTGCTTTTTTTACCCTGTAAGAAGTCTCCAACTCTTTGCACAGGTGCATTGTAGTTTTTGCCGCCAAGGTCAAAGGCTTTTTTCTCCAAGTCCCGCTGAAAGTACATGCCTGCCAGGGGATGTTTACTACCAAAATCATCTTCGTTAATCTGAACTAATAAAGCACTATTCGCGTTTTCACCATCACGGCTATAGTAGCTCATGCCGTTAATGGCAACCATATTTTCCTCGCTAGAGGCCGCAACAACAAAACCTCCTGGGCACATACAAAATGTATATGTGCTTCTTCCCTTTGTTGTATGATAAGTAAACTTATATTCTGCAGGTCCAAGGTTTTTCTCCCCTGCAAATTCTCCAAACTGAACACTGTCAACAAACGCCTGCTTGTGCTCAATTCTTACTCCCATTGCAAATGGTTTTTGGCGTATATCCACACCCTTATTGTAAAGCATCTCAAAGGTGTCCCTTGCGCTGTGGCCTATGGCAAGCACAATGTCACTGCATTCAAGCCTTTCACTGCCGTTAATTTCTACTGCAGTCACTTCATTGTTTTTTATCTCAATATCAGTAAGCCTTGCTTCAAAACGAATTTCTCCGCCCATACTTACAATATTTTCTCTTATATTCTTAACTACGTCACGCAGTTTATCTGTACCAATATGCGGATTGTGCACATACATAATTTCCTTAGGTGCGCCATTGTTTACAAACTCTGTAAACACCTTTTTACAACGAATATCCTTGCTTCTGGCTGTAAGCTTTCCATCAGAAAACGTTCCTGCACCGCCCTCGCCAAACTGAACATTGGAAGTTGTGTCTAAAATTCCTTCTTGCCAGAATTTTTCCACATCGGCAGTTCTTTGTTCCACATTTCTTCCTCTTTCCAGTACAATTGGTTTTAATCCCATCTGGCAAAGAGTAAGTGCCGCAAACATGCCCGCAGGACCAAACCCAACTACTATTGGGCGCTTTTCCATATTTGCTTTACCTGCCGGCAAAATATACTCTGCATCTACAGCCTTAGCAACATCCTTGTCTTTGATGGTTCTAAGCAGTCTGCTTTCATTTTCAACCTTAACATCTATTGTATAAATAAAAAATATGTTTCCCTTTTTTCTAGCATCCAGTGACTGTTTAACTATTTTCCATTTTAATACACTCTTTTTATCAAGGCGCAGTTTTTTACACGCTTTCTCTAAAAGTATTTCTTTTTCTTCGTTGGGCTTTAACTTTAAATTTTGAACTCTTATCAATTATTTTTCCCGCTTTCCTGTAATAGTGCAATATTAGCAATCTATATAAAAATAAAAAAGCCCCTAACTTTAGGGGTTTAAAGAACACGGACGACAGATCTTGCGTCCACACAATTCGTCAGCGGACAAGAATCTCAAAGACCCTCACCCCGATTTCTATAACCCACATTATAGCACATCAAGCACTAAAAATCAACACCATATAAATTTTACACATACTGTTATGAATTACCCCCAAAGGGCACTAGCATCATTAGCACTCCTATTCATACGAGAAAAATCTGTTTTAACAAATGAATTTGTTGATAATATTAAAAAAGTTAAACCTATAACTACAATAATAGCAAAAGACATAACCGGCGTAACAATAAATCCATTTATATCAATTGCCAGTCCCTCTTTCACGAGTTCAGTAGTTGATAAAGTTGTTTTTTCCAAAACTATCATACGAAAAAAAGCTGTTGCATAAGTCATTGGATTAATATATGCAACATATTTAAGTGTATTTGGTAACATATCCAATGGAATATATGCGCCCGATAAAAAAGTTAATGGCAACGTTACTGCTGCTTTAATGATTTGAAAGGTTTGACCGCTGCGTACAATTGTTGCTAGAAATAACCCAACACCCGAAAAAGCAAGTCCAACGCAAATCATGGCACAAAGTACAAATAATGGAGTAGTCCATGTTGTAAATTTAATTCCAACAAATAATCCAAGAATTAAAATTAGAACCCCTTGTACTGTCGCAACAGTAGAAGCAGTTAATAATTGACCCATTGCTACAGCTATCCTTTTAGCTGGAGAAACTAGAATTTCTTTCATGAATCCACTTACCATATCATCAACAGTTGATGAAGCTACATTAAGTGAACTTTCAAACACGGTGGTTATTATAACACCAGAAAGCATGTACGCAATTGGATTTTCTATAAAGTCATTTTTAAAAATTGCACCAAACACGTAAACAAAGAAAAAAGGGAAAACAAGGGAAAAAATCAACCCTGTTCTGTTTCTAATAAATGCTTTTAGCCCTCTCTTCCATAATGCCAATACTGTATTCATATTACACCTCGTCCCTAATTTTTTTCCCCGTTATCTCTAAAAAAACATCATTAAACGTACCTTTTTTAATTTCAATATTAACAATATTTTCTTTGTGCAAACTTATTACTTGTAACAAAACATTAATATTGTCTGCGTCAACCTTATAATAACCCTCTTTTTTAATATACTGCAATTCATATTGTGTCAACAACTGTTCAAGTTCATCCTCTTTTTGGGTGGTGATATATGCTTTATCTTTTGTGAACTCCTTTTTTAAAGCGTATGGCGTATCATGAGCCACTATTGTTCCACCATCCATTATTGCAATCTTATTGCATATTTCTGCTTCTTCCATATAGTGAGTTGTAAGAAAAATTGTAATATTTCTCTCTTTTTGAAGCTTACTAATATACTCCCATATATGTGTGCGTGTTTGTGGATCAAGCCCTGTTGTCGGTTCATCCAGAAATAACACCTTTGGATAGTGAATTAAACCTCGAGCAATTTCTACACGTCGTTTCATTCCACCTGATAAAGCACTGACTAATTTTTTCCTTTCACCCAATAAATCTACTAACTTTAAAACGAACTGTATCCGCTCTTCCACCTCATTCTTCGGAATGTTATAGAAAACACAGTGCATTTTAAGGTTTTCGTCAATTGTCATCTTTGAATCTAATGTTGAATCTTGAAAAACTACACCAATGGTTGAGCGAACTTCACTTTTTTGTGTAGTAACATCTTTTCCATCTATTAATAGCGTCCCTGATGTCTTTTCAAATATTGTGCATAGCGTATTTATGGTTGTACTTTTTCCAGCACCATTAGGACCCAGAAAAGCGAAAATAGTCCCCTCCTCCACTGTAAAAGAGATATCATTTACTGCTGTAAAGTTGCCATATTTTTTAGTAAAATTTTTAACTTCAATTATAGAATTCATCTGATCCTCTTTTCATGCAATTAACTTTTATAGCACCTGGCTGATACTTAGTAACTCCTCAAAATTTTTTATTACTCATTTTCAACATATTATCACGAAAATCTCCATAAATCAAAATAAAGTGTATCACTATATATTTATTGCATCAATATATACCGTTAAATTTTAATAAATATTATGGCTAAATAAGATCAAAAATAATTATATCTTATCAATTTGGGGAATATCCCTTGTCGTCTTGATTCTAATAATAAAATAAACCCCCAAACTAAGTAGTTTAATATTGATATTAACCTGTCTACTTGACAGGGGGCATATCATACACTAAGTTTGGGGGGTTACAATTTTTGGAAACATTGTTTTAATTTAATGAGTTTTTCCTTAAATAAATAAATTTACATTAGATTCTTCTGCATCCCCTAAATAAGCGGCAACGCCTGCGAACTCTACACCATCAATCAGTTCTTCTTTTGTGATACCCATTACATCCATAGACATAGTACAAGCAATTAGTTTAACACCGTTTGCCATAGCGTGTTTCATTAAGTCTTCCAGTGAATCAATATTTTTATCCTTCATTACTTTTTTCATCATTTTAGTACCCATGCCGCCCATATGCATCTTTGAAAGAGATAGCTTTGTAGTTCCTCTTGGCATCATAGTGCCAAACAAATTATCAATAATTGGTTTTTTTACACTTTGTTTTTCTGACTTTCTAAGAGCATTAAGACCCCAGAATGTGAAGAACATCGTAACTGGCCTGCCTAAGGCAGCCGCACCATTGGCAATTATAAAGGAGGCTAAAACTTTATCTAAATCACCGCTAAAAACAATTAATGTTTTGCCTTGCGGCATTGACATATTGCCAGAAGGAACATTGCTGGAACAAGCTTTCAAATCGGACATATTACCGTTTGTGTTAGTTCCTTTTTGAATATAAACAATATTTTCTTTGCCCTTTCTTTCAGATTTAAGCAGTGTATTGCCAGTACGTCTGCACCATGCATCTATGTCACGAACAAAGCCCATATCTGTAGCTGAAACTTGGATAATATCCCCATCTTCTATTTCCTTTACAGTGTTAAAAACGCGCATTATAGGCCCAGGGCATTGAAGTCCACTGCAATCTAAAACCTGTTTTGCCACAATATTATTTAAATCCATTTTATTTTCTCCTAATCCGATTTCAGGTTCATCTTTTAGTGAATTATGGTCTTCTAGAGCTTCTCTTTTATTGTTTTCATAAAATACCGATTTATAAAGGCTAGTTCCACCTGGGTAAATTTTCACATTTTTAAACCCACTGTTCATCAAAATTCTAGCGGCATTATAAGACCTAACGCCAATTGCACAATAGGGAATAATCAGCTTGTTTTTATCCAGTTCGGATAAATGATTACGAAGTTGTCCCAGTGGAATATTGACTGAATTCGGCATTTCAAAAGCCATTCTTTCAAAATCTTCACCAACATCAAGAATAATTTGCTCATTTGCATCTTTTTTTTCAATTTCATCCCAAGAAGTAAAAGATGCCATGCCGTTTAAAATGTTTTCCGCCACAAATCCCAGCATATTTACGGGGTCTTTTGCAGATGAATAGGGTGGTGCATACGCCAATTCCAATTCGCATAAGTCGTAAATAGTTCCACCTAAGCGTTGGGTTGTTGCAATAACATCAATTCTTTTGTCAACGCCATCAATACCCACAATTTGTGAGCCAAATATTTCTCCTAAAGGAGAGAATAGTAATTTAAGTGTTAAAGGCGTTGCTCCTGGATAATATCCTGCATGTGATTTTTGATTGATAATCGCAACAAAATAATCTTTATTTACTTCTTTTCCTGCTTTAATTAATATTTTTTCACTTAAACCTGTTGTTGCTACAGTTAAATCAAATACTTTTGCCACAGAAGTTCCTTGTGTTCCCTTGTATTCCTTCATTTGGTTTGAAGCACCGTGGAACTTATTAAAAATATTTCCTGCACATATGCGTGCCTGTTTATTTGCAGGTCCAGCAAGAGGTACCATGGCAGAATTCTTTGAAACAAAGTTTTCTACTTCAATTACATCGCCAACTGCATATATATTCTGGTCTGACGTTCTCAAAAAACCATCAACAATAATTCCATTACGTTCATTTAATGCTAACCCCGCATCCTTTGCCAATTTACTGTTAGGTGTTACGCCAATAGATAAAATTACCAATTCTGCTTCAATTGATTTTCCGCTGTTAAGGTGTATCGTGGTTACTTCATTATTGTGGGAAAAAGATTTCACCCCATCACCCAACGATAAGTTTACGTCGTTCATATCTATATTTTCATGAAGAATTTGTGCCATTTCAAAGTCGATAGGTGGCATTACTTGGTTTTGCATTTCTACTATTGTAACTTTACAGCCTGCGGCATGAAGGTTTTCAGCCATTTCTAGGCCAATAAACCCTCCCCCAATCACTGCGGCACGCTTTGGTTTTTTTTGTTCTATAAATGTTTTTATTTCATCTGTATCAGGAATTGTCCAAAGGGTATGGATGCCTGGTCCTTCAATCCCTGGTATACTGGGCTTTAATGGAGATGAGCCTGTTGCTATTACTAAAGTATCATAGTTTTCAACATATTCTTCTTGTGTTTTTATATTTTTTACTATTACTTTTTTTTGTTCTTTATCAATAGAAATAGCTTCATTGCTTGTTCTAACGTCCACGTTAAAGCGGCTTTTCATTACTTCTGGCGTTTGAAGAAGTAATGCACTTCTTTCTTTTATAACATCTCCAATGTAGTATGGTAAACCACAGTTTGCATAAGAAATGTACTCACCACGTTCTAAAATAATAATTTCTATGGATTCGTCTAACCTTCTTAACCTGGCAGCAGTAGTTGCACCACCAGCAACACCGCCGATAATTATAACTTTCTTATTCATTTATAGACCTCCCTATCTAGCTTTGTTACAAATTTAACTACACCTAAAGTTTTTAATATTTTTAGTTTATCAACAAACTAATATTTTGTCTGTTACAAAGTCACATAACTTTAAGATAAAATTATATGTTCATTTTCTTTTCAATGAAAAGTTTGCTCTAAAATCGTAATTTTTATAAATAACTTCATATTAAATAAAATTTTAATCAATTAACATTATTTTTAATCTTAACATAAAAATACCGCAAGACAATTTTCTCATCTTACGGTATCTATTATTTGTTTACTTACGGAAATGAAATTTTATAGAAAAACTGGCATTTGGATTTTTTTCTAGTCTGGATATTTATAAACTGCTTCACGATAACTCTTACTAGTTATCTTTACTCCAGATTTCTTTTTGAAATTCTTTACCATCCTCATATTGTATTTTAATAACTAATTCATCAAACGATTTATTATCATTTTCCCATGTTCCACCATAGTAATCTTCATCCGGCGATTCAAGGTTTAATTCTTCTTCCATAATGTTATTATTATTATATAATTCAATAAATGCTTTCTTAGGTGCAATTTTTCCTCCTTTAACTCCTTTAACCTCCAAATCAATTTCACTTGGAATTTTATTTTTGTCAAAAGACACCTCAATATCCGAATAGAAATAGCTTTTAATATATTTTTCTACATTCATCTTTTTTATGTCACTGGTCAAAATACGACTTCCATCGTTTAAAGTAATGTAATAATTATATATATAACCTGTCTTATCTTCCAAATACTCTTCATTATCATATTCAATACTCCACGCAGGTTGGTCTTCCTTATCTATTGCCAACACCGCCTTTAAACTATTAGTATTTTTTGATTCTATAGCTATTTGCTTAAAATCTTCTTCATCAGATTTACGGTAATATAACGTCGCCTCTGAACCTAATATGTAATCATTAATTATCCAAGACAACTCTAGTATTTGTTTCCCATCAACAATACCTCCATCTTTTATATCTGCATTTGAAATCCATTGTTGTTCCTCTTTAATTGTTTCAAGGTCATCCTCTATTTCCTCTATGTTATCTTTTACATATTCCCAATATTGTTTAGAATTTTGCGTTGTTTCTCTTAATTCTATTATACTTAATACCGTATAGCAATTAATTATCAGACTTACAATTAGTAATGAATGAATAATTTTGTTTTGTTTTTCCAAATCAATGATCTCCTTTAAATTGCTTCAACTTGCATCCAAATTTCCATGTAATAATTTTCTTCTCTATATTAGCCTACATGTTTAAAGATGAAGAGCCTTTTGGGGACATTCTTCAATGCACTTAAAACAAAGAATGCATTCTGTTCCATTGATACGCTTGCGTGAATTATTTATCATATCCACATTCATGGGACACACCCTTTTGCATTTCCCGCAAGAAATACATTTCGTAGTATCATTTTTTACCCTAAGTAAAGAGAAATGGCTCGCTGGTTTTAAAAAAATAGTAATCGGACATACATACTTACAAAAAGCACGGTTATCCTTAAATGCAAATGCAAGGGTTATCCCAATACTATAGTATAATACGTTTCCAATGATAAAACTCCAGAACATAATTTTATCCAAATTGGTAATATTCAACAGAAATAATGTGCCTACAAACAGGAGTGATAAAATAAAAACTATGTATCGAATAAACCCAAATTCCTTTCTTGGCTGTTGCGGTATCTTATATGGCAATATATCAAGCACCATTGCAGTCCAACAGGCATAGCCACACCATCCGCGGCCAAAAAATATAGGACCAAATATTTTAGCAACTGCATAATGAATGGTAGCCGCTTCAAAAACACCTAAAAACAAATAATACCAAAACCCTTCAATCTGCATGTTTTCATTTGAAATAATTCCAAGGTATATAAGCATATAAGTGCCTACTGCAAATTGAACAATGTTTCTAGCATATTTAAGGTTTTTTAAATAAAGAAACATGCCAAGTGCAACGCAAGTGCCTATGTATGAAAAATTAAACAAATAAAAAATATTATCAAGCACCAGCCATAAAGTAACAGCAATTGTCTCAAATAAACCCCAAATTCCTAATGGTATTAAAATTTTTTTCATATTACTAATCCTCTTTTCTTCTACCCTTAAATGCAACCTATTATCATATATGAATGCTTTTTTCACAATTTATTATATCATATCCAATGTATGTATTCAAATATATTCTTCTTCATTGACAATAAATCGAACTCATAGTATGATAAAAGAAACTATAGTAAGAAGGAGGTTCCTCTTTGGGAAAGAAAAAGAAAGAAATTCTTATACAATTCAATAAAAAAAACATTTTGGAAACAGCTGAAAAACTTTTCTCTGAAAAAGGCATTAAGCAAACAACAATGGATGATATTTCTAAGGCTGCTGATTATAGCAAGTCCACAATTTATGTCTATTTTAAAAGTAAAGAAGAAATTTATAATCATCTCATATATACGCATATGTGTGAATTGAGAGAGGTCACTGAACTATGCATAAAGGAATCAGCAAACTTTGAACAGTGTTATTACAACATCTGCAATAAACTTTTGCTTCTTTATGAACAGTATCCATTGTACTTTGCAAGCATTATGGGTAATATCAGCATAGATGAAAAAGATTTGGCAGACAATGAAATACTTCAGCAAATTTATGATGTTGGGGAAGCCATCGCCAATAGCATGACCTTACTTTTTGAAAGAGGAATAAGTGAAAACTATTTGTGTCCAGATATCAACATACTGCCCTCTGTGTTTACTTTATGGGCTTCGCTGGGAAGTCTGATTACTATATCAAACGAAAAAGAAACTTATATTTTAAAGCGAATGAAAATGGAAAAATCAGAATTTTTGCAAAATGGATTTCAGATGTTATTTGCTTCTATCAAAAGGAGGTAAGCACTAAATGAGAATTGTTTTTGGTTTTTTGTGTGTTTTATGTTTTTGCATATTGTTTGCAAAGGTAATCAAACAAAAATTGGGATTTGAAAAAGCAGACAGATTTGGAATTATACGCCCTGTGTGGCTTCGGATTTTATCTGTGGCTATACTTCTTTTCATAATTGGTCATCTGGTGATTTATGGCGCGGGTTTTCTCAATTATAAAACAAAAGTTAGTAGTATTCATCTTCAGGAAATTACTTTTTCTGATATAGCGGATGGTCAGTACATTGGAGAGTATGATGCAGGCTATATATATGCAAAGGTGCAAGTAAAGGTTGAAAACAGAAACATCCAGGATATTATTCTACTTGAACACAAGAATGAACGTGGTAAGGCGGCAGAGCAAATTGTGTCTGAAATTGTGGATACGCAAACCTTCCCAGTTGATGCCATAAGCAGTGCTACTAATTCCAGCAAGGTAATTCAAAAAGCCATTGAAAACGCTTTGGAAGGTGGGCGTACCAGTGAATAAATGTGTAATTCTTTATTATTCTCAACATCATCACAATACCAAGAAAATTGTAATGAAAATAGCGGAAATGTATCAAGATATTTCTATTATATCATTAACATCTGAAGAATTACCCGATTTATCGGAATATGATTTGTTTGGATTCGCATCTGGCGTATACATGGGCAAACCCCATTCTACTATCCTTAGTTTTGTGGATACTAATCAAAATATCCTGCAGGGAAAAAAGGTATTTACAATCTTAACCAGTGGCTCTAACCAGAAGAAGTATAGCAAACTCTTTCATTCATTTTTACTAAAACACGGATGCGTGGTACTGGGGGGCTATCAATGCAAGGGATTTGATACTTATGGGCTTTTTAAATTCATTGGAGGAACGGCAAAAAGACATCCCAATGATAATGACGTTTCTAAAGCCGTTTCTTTTATCCAGCAAATATTTGAAATTGCTCATTCCTTGATTTAGTTTTGAATGATGATTATAGCTTTCATAATGTAAGAAGAATTGGTTCTACTTGGCAATTAAAGCAAGCCAACCTTAAAAGCACAACTGTCGTCACTGTATCGTCAAACCAATTTCTAACCAGTTTCCAATCACATTTGAGCATAAGAAAAACCCTTATAAAATCTGCCAAGGCTTGATTTTATAAGGGTTTTAACACTGCGGACGATGGGACTTGAACCCACACCACTCGTTAGAGGACAAGAATCTGAATCTTGCGCGTCTGCCATTCCGCCACGTCCGCATATATAAAGCTGTTTTAAAAACAGCTTATATGTATTATATACAATTCATTTAAACTGCAACGGCTCTAAATCAGGTGTAAGCTTTTCTATAGCAAAGCCCTGTTCCCTAAGTCCTTCAATAATTGCTGGCAAAGCTTCAACCGTTGTCTGCTTATTGGCAGAATCATGCATAAGCACAACCGCCAAATTTTTATATCTAGCACCCTCCAGCACATTCCATGCAATGTCATTGGCGCTAATAAATTTATATTTTGCATCCTCTGCCGACACATTCCAATCGTAATATGTAAACCCACGGGTTTCCATTTCCTCTTTAATGCCATCAGCAGTTCCATTTCTTACCATATATGCGTTGTTCGACCCACCTGGAAACCTAAATAATACTGGCTTCTCACCTGTTTCATTTACAATTGTTGTAAATAGCTGGTTATAATCCTCAAGAAAGCTTTCTGTAGAAACATATATTTTATCATACATGTGTGTTTGAGAATGCATACCAAGTGCATGCCCTCTATCAACAATTTCTTTGTAAAGCTTTGTCTCTTCCTCATTTTTATTGCCAATAACAAAGAATGTAGCTTTCACTCCGTATTCATCCAAAACATCAAGTATTTCTTTCGTTCTTTCAGACGGACCGTCGTCAAAAGTAAGGTAAGCAGTTTTCTCTGAAGGATTATACACCGAATCCTCTCTCCAGTCAACTACCATTTCACAAAATGTTCCAGAAAGCGCAAACCCGCAAGAGCCATAATCCAAATCCCCCTGCTCATATTCCAGTGCTGGGAAATTAGTTTTTTTCTGATTTTCAATGTTAATGCGCTTTTCTTGTTCCAAAAGTATTTCAGACTGCGCACGATACTGGTCAAATTCCGACACCAGCATTTTTCTGTCTCTGTAGGTTAAATAGAACAGAATTGATGGCAAAATAACTACTACGCACAAAATTAAAATTCCAAATATTTTTAAAGTTTTTTTTCTGTCGGTCAATTTTATGTCCTCCAAAATCTAAATATTTCTTTATACCACAACATTCTAACATATTTACTTAAACTGTAACATATTCATCTCACTTTAACAATAGCTATATACTTCCAACTTTTTTAAATTAGTGCTTGACAAATCAAGCAAAGTAATATAGAATATTCCTTGCACTAAATTGAAACGAAAAAATCGAATAATGCTATGTGCGCGTAGCTCAGCTGGATAGAGCGTCTGACTACGGATCAGAAGGCCGCGTGTTCGAATCATGTCGCGCACATTGAAAAGAAATCATCATTTGATGGTTTCTTTTTTTGTTTTCGCGGTATTTTAAAATGCCTGTAAAGCCCGATTTAACAGGCATTTACCATGTCACTAGGCTTTGTTTTTCAAATAATACGCTACCTTGTAATATTCTATATTGTAACCTTCTGACTTTAATTTGCTGGAAATTTTCCTAGGCCCCAGCCCCTCTTCTGCCAATTTATCTATTATCATTGCCGCCTTCTTGTCAATTTTTCCCCTACTAATGCTTTCCTCATTTTCACCATCTTCGGCACTTTCCATTATTTCAAACGGAATATCCTCTATCCCCACAACTGTTGTAATCTCACTTTTGCCCTTAATATCTTCAATTAGTGGCGATGATGAATCAATGCTGAAATTAATTATATCCCTAAATTGCCTAACGTTACGAGGATATACCGCATCCAAAAGTGCTTGTCTTGCTTCATGGGTGAACTCAACATGATATTCTATATTATGGGACAAACGTACAGCCGATTCATATTTTTTTATGAAATGTTGGAAAAGCTGCTCTTTTTCCCCAAAACTTCTTTCTCTCAACGATGGCAAGTACATCTCATATTGACCAAGCCGTTGGTAAAGTTCAGGCAAAAGCACCTCGTGCAAATTTCTGGTGGATGCCGCAATAATTATAACATTTATACTGATTTCCTTGGTATCCCCTATTCGCCTTATTTTTCCAGATTCAATCGCCTTCAACAACATATTTTGATAATTTTCCAAGGTATGGGCTTCATCTAAAAATAATATTCCTCCGTCAGCTTGTTCAAACAAACCTTTTTTTCGCTTACTGCCCGTATATGCCCCTTCAACGCTTCCGAATATCTCCATAGCAGCTATGTCTGGGTTTGTAAATTGTGCGCAATTAATTTCAATAAAAGGTGCATTTTTATCAATTACTCCTATTTTTTTTGCATAGTTGTAAATTAAGTTTGCAAGCATTGTTTTGCCAGTGCCAGATTCTCCTGTTATTATAGAATGCCTTGGTCCACCCAAAGAACCAACTGTTTTTTTTGCTTTGTTAAAAACCGTATCCAGTGTTCCGCCAAAATCCACAACCGCTGCCATGTTATCCTCTGGCTTATTAAGATTAACCTGCAATTCCAAATATTTTACTTTTTTGTTAAGGTCGTCAATCTCTTGCACGTCTCTAAATATAGAAAAGGCCCCTAAAAATTCATCATTATTGTAAATAGGATAGCTACTGCACATGTATCTCTTTTTACCTATATAATGAATTTTCTCATTATGGCGTTCATTTTTATTTTTAAGAACATTCATAAGCATAGCATTTGGATAAAAGCTTTCAATAGGCTTACCTGTCATTTCACCAATGGTTGAGTTACAGTAATCTGCCGAAACTTGATTTACGTAAATCATTACCCCTTTGTCATCAACAACATTAACACCCTCATCACTTCTATTTAAAATTTCTTCATATATTCTAAGCTTATAAAAAATTTCTCTGTTAAGCTTCATCCAATCCCTCCACGTTATTTTACAACACATTTTTATATCATTCTAACATATTTTATAACAATATTCCAATGTTTTTTTTGATCTTTTTGCATTTTTAAAATTGTTTTATAACATAACCAATCTATATTTTACAACGACTAATAACACAATAATCCCGATTTTACGCACGCGTAAGTGCATTTTGTTTGCAACCAAAATACAATTTTTTTATTAATTTTCTACATTTATTTTTTTTGGCACGCAAATTGCTTTATATATTCACAAAATAAACCACAGGAGGTAATTTAAAATGTCAAAAGTTTTAGAAATTAGATGGCATGGTCGTGGCGGACAGGGTGCAAAAACAGCTTCCCTTCTTCTTGCCGACGTAGCTTTCAACACTGGTAAGTTTGTTCAGGGCTTCCCTGAATACGGCCCAGAAAGAATGGGTGCACCAATAACAGCCTATAACCGCATAAGTGATACACAAATTAGAGTTCACTCAAACATTTACGATCCTGAGTACGTTGTAGTTGTTGACGAAACCCTTTTAGCAGCTGTAGATGTAACAAAAGGTTTACAAAAAGACGGAGCAATTATTGTTAATACAGAAAAAACGCCAGACGAAATAAGGCCATTTTTAAATGGATACGAAGGCAAAATACATACAATAGATGCAAGAAAAATTTCAATTGCCGCTTTAGGTAAATATTTCCCTAACATGCCAATGCTTGCCTCAATTGTGAAGGTTGCAGGTGTTATGGAAGAAACAGCTTTCTTAGAAGAGATGAGAGGTTCTTTCAAACATAAATTTGCATCAAAGCCAGAGGTTATTGACGGCAATATGAAAGCACTTGAAATGTCATTACAGGAGGTGAAATAGATGTTTAAGAAGGTATCCGAAATGTATACAGAAACTTCAAACTGGAAAGAACTTACACCTGGTTGTGACGTTTATGTTGCAGGAACATCAAAAGAATTTAGAACAGGCGACTGGCGTACAGATATGCCTGTATTTATAGCAGAAAAGTGTAAACAATGTCTTTTATGTGTACCAGCTTGTCCAGACAGTTCAATACCTGTTACAGACGGCAAAAGAGGAGAATTTGACTTAGACCATTGCAAAGGCTGTGGCATATGCGTAAATGCATGTCCATTTGATGCAATTAAAATGGTAAAGGAGGAGAAATAAGATGGCTATTAGAGAAAGATTATCAGGAAACGAAGCCGTTGCAATTGCTATGCGTCAAATTAATCCAGACGTTATGCCGGCATTCCCTATTACACCTTCAACCGAAATTCCACAGTATTTTTCATCCTTTGTGGCAGACGGTTTAGTAGATACAGAATTTGTTGCAGTTGAAAGCGAACACAGTGCAATGAGTGCTGCAATCGGTTCAGAGGCAGCAGGCGCAAGAACATTAACAGCTACTTCATCCTGCGGACTTGCCCTTATGTGGGAAGAACTTTATGTAGCTGCATCCAACAGACTTCCAATTGCTTTGGCACTTGTAAACAGAGCATTATCTGGTCCTATCAATATCAATGCAGACCATTCAGATAGTATGGGTGCAAGAGATTCAGGCTGGATTCAGATTTATTCTGAAAACAATCAGGAAGCATATGATAACTTTGTACAGGCTTACAGAATTGCAGAACATGTTGATGTAAGACTTCCAATCATGATCTGTCAGGACGGTTTCATCACAAGCCACGCTGTTGAAAACTTAAGTCTTTTAGAAGATGATATCGTTAAAAACTTTGTTGGTGAGTATGAGCCAGAAAACTATCTTTTAAACAGCAAAACATCCATGGCTGTTGGCCCTTATGCAACACCCGCTTTCTACATGGAAGCTAAAAGAGCACAAAGCCAGGGCATGAATAACGCTAAACAGGTTATTCTTGATGTAGCTAAAGAATTTAAAACAATTTCAGGCAGAGAATATGGCCTGTTTGAAGAATATAGATTAGATGATGCCGAAACAGCAATTGTTATCCTTAACTCTGCTGCTGGTACAGCTAAAGATGCAATTGACAAACTTCGTAGTGAGGGTAAAAAAGTTGGCTTACTTAAAATAAGAGTATTCCGCCCATTCCCTGCTGAAGAAATAGCACAGGCACTTAAACACTGTAAGGCAATTGCAGTTATGGACAGAAGTGAAGGCTTTACATCACAAGGTGGCCCAGTTTGTGCGGAAGTTAAAAGTGGTCTTTACAATATTGACGAAAAACCACTTGTTGTTAACTACATTTACGGCCTTGGCGGCAGAGATGTTAAGGTTGAAAACATTGAAGAAGTATATGCAGCACTTGATAAAATTGTTGCAGATGGAACAGTTGGCGAAGGCTATCGTTACTTGTCAGTAAGAGAATAAGAGAGGTGAGATAAATGTACAACTTTAAAGAAACAATGAACAAAAAGGAACGTCTTGCAGGCGGACACAGAATGTGTGCTGGCTGTGGCGGTACCGTTGCAGTAAGAAACGTATTAAGAGGCTTAAAGGACGAAGACAAGGCCGTTATAGGCAGTGCTACATGCTGTCTTGAGGTATCTACATTTATGTATCCTTACACAGCATGGGAAGATTCTTTCATTCACAATGCTTTTGAAAATGCAGGTGCAACCATAAGTGGTACAGAAGCTGCTTACAATGTACTTAAGAAAAAAGGCAAAATTAATGATACATATAAATTTATAGCATTTGGTGGTGACGGCGGTACATATGACATCGGTTTCCAGTCCCTTTCAGGTGCAATGGAAAGAAACCATGACATGGTTTATGTTTGCTACGATAATGGTGCTTATATGAACACAGGTATCCAGCGTTCATCAGCTACACCACGTTTTGCGGACACAACAACATCACCAATTGGTGCACAGTCTACTGGTAAAGTTCAAAGTAGAAAAGACCTTACACAGATTATGGCTGCTCACCACATTCCATATGTTGCACAAACAACATTTATGAAAAACTTCAGTGACATTCATCAGAAATCTGAAAAGGCTATCTATACAAAAGGTGCAGCATTCCTTAACGTATTGGCTCCATGTCCACGTGGCTGGAGATACCCTACTGAAGATCTGCTTAAAATTACCAATCTTGCAGTAGAAACATGCTACTGGCCATTATTTGAAGTTATAGACGGTAAATGGATCCTTAACTACAAACCAAAGAATAAACTTCCTATTGAAGAGTTCTTAAAACCACAGGGCAGATTTAAACATCTGTTCAAAAAAGGCAATGAAGGTCTTATTGCCGAGTTCCAGAAAGAAGTAGACGAACGTTGGGAGCAACTCCTCAAACTTTGCGGCGAGGAATAAAATAACAAGATTCATCTCATATTTACTGAAGGACGTTGGCTTAAATGCTAACGTCCTTCCCCCTTTTTATGCGTAAACCACTGCAAAATACACACATGCAAAAGAGGATGAACGCATCAGCATTCATCCTCACAATGTATTAATATTTACTTTGTAAGCAACTGTTTAATAAAGCTACTTACAATTTTGTTATCGGCACGGCCTTTCACCTTAGGTGTAACGGCACCCATAACCTTGCCCATGTCCTTCATGGTTGTTGCTCCAACTTCATTTATAGTTTCCTCAACAATTTTTTTAATCTCATCCTCACTTAACTGCTCTGGCAGGTACGCAAGTAAAATTTCAATTTCTTTATTAAGGTCATCTACCAAATCCATTCTGCCGCTTTTTTCAAAGTCTGGCAGTGAGTCACGGCGCTTTTTAAGTTCCTTGGAGATAACTTCAAGTACACCTTCGTCGTCAAGCTCAACTTTTTTATCTTTTTCAATCTGAAGCACTCCACCACGAACAAGCTGAATTGTATTCTTACGAATAGTTTCTTTGTTTTTCATGGCTTCTTTCATATCCTGTAAAAGATTTTCTTTTAAAGACATAGCAATCTTCCTTTTTAAACTAAATTATTTAAATTTACGTTTTCTCGCAGCCTCTGATTTCTTTTTACGTTTTACGCTAGGCTTGTCGTAATGTTCTCTTTTACGAACTTCACCCATAATACCATCTCTGGCACAATTTCTTTTAAAACGACGAAGAGCGCTATCTAAGGATTCATTCTCTTTAATTTTTACCTCTGACATGAATTTCCCTCCCTTCGGTTGTTGAATATCCTTGTTGCAAGGGTTTACCTAAAAGAGCCCATGCCACATACTATAGAATTATACACAATATTCAATCTGTAGTCAACTACATTTGAACATTTATTTACAGTTTATTTACACCTAATTTATGTTTTCTCTATTTTCCTTAAAAATGGGTTTAAATACAACAAAACTTAAAGGCGGAACTGTTATTTCAATGCTGTTTTGGCAGCGGTTACATGGCAAGTGCCTATTTTGTATTAATTTCCCATTAATTCGCCCCGTACCGCCGTATTTAACCTCGTCGCTATTAAATATCTCTTCGTAGTCAACCGCTTCAGGAACACCCATTAAGAAGCCCTCATAAGGAGAAGGTGTAAAGTTGCAAAGAACCGCCAACTGTTGCTCCCGTTTTTCCCCTCGCCTTGTAAATGAAACAATGCTTCTTTCGTTATCATCGCATTCTATCCAGTCAAAACCCTGCGGGTCAAAATCCATTTCCCATAATGCAGATTGGCTTTTGTAAAAATGGTTCAAATCCTTAATATATGTGTGAAGATTTTTGTAATCATCAAGCTCCAGCAAATGCCAGTCCAAACTTCGTGCTTCACTCCATTCTGAAAACTGCCCTATTTCGTTGCCCATAAACAAAAGTTTTTTGCCTGGATGGCCATACATAAATCCATATGCAGTTTTAAGGTTGGCAACTTTCTGCCACATATCCCCGGGCACCTTGTACATCATGGCACCCTTCATATGCACAACCTCGTCGTGGCTTAACACTAAAACATAGTTTTCGCTGTAGTTATACATAATGCTGAAAGTTATATAGTTATGGTGATATTTTCGATGAATGGTATCTTTTTTAATGTAACTTAAAAAGTCGTTCATCCATCCCATGTTCCATTTAAGACTGAAACCCAGACCATTGTCGTTGGCACTCCGTGTAACACCTTCCCAGCTTGTGGATTCTTCTGCAATCATCATAACACCCTTACAGCTTCCGCTGATAACAGAGTTCATGTGCTTAATAAATTCCACTGCCTCAAGGTTTTCACGTCCACCATATTCGTTAGGCAGCCATTCACCGTCCTCACGGCAAAAGTCCAAATAAAGCATACTGCTTACTGCATCAACACGCAAACCATCTATGTGATATTCCTTTATCCAAAAAAGTGCATTTGCTATAAGAAAGTTTTTAACCTCGTTACGACCGTAGTTGTATATATAGGTGCCCCACTCCAAATGCTCTCCACGGCGTGGGTCTGCGTGTTCATAAAGGGCAGTTCCATCAAAGCGTGCAAGTCCGTGGGCATCACGTGGAAAATGTGCAGGCACCCAGTCCATAATTACGCCAATATTGTTTTGGTGAAAAGTGTCTATAAGTCCCATTAATTCTTTTGGCGTACCGAAACGGCTTGTTGGTGCATAATACCCTGTAACCTGATAGCCCCAACTGCCGTCAAAAGGAAATTCTGTAAGGGGCATAAATTCTACATGGGTGTATCCCATTTCTATAACATATTGAACCAGCTTATCTGCAGCTTCTTTGTAGGTTATAAAACGGTTTTCTTCCTCTGGCACACGCATCCAACTGCCCAAATGCACCTCGTAAACATTCATAGGCACGTTGTATCTGTCAGTGGTTTCACGCTGTTTTATCCACTTTCCGTCTTTCCATTTGTATCCATTAATATCATACACAACGGAGGCATTTGCAGGCCTTACCTCGGCAAAATTACCATATGGGTCGGCTTTATTCACAATACTGCCATCTTGTGCCTTAACTTGGTATTTATAAACATCAAACTCTTTAATTCCAGGGATAAAAAGTTCCCAAATTCCGCTTTTACCAAGCAATCGCATCATATTGCGTCTGCCATCCCAATTATTAAAATTGCCTACAACACTTATGCTTTTTGCATTGGGTGCCCACACCGCAAAAGCCACACCCTCTGTACCATCAATCTCTTTAGGGTGTGCCCCAAGCTTTTCATATATACGGTAGTGATTACCTGCACCAAAAAGATACCTGTCATACTCCGTTACAGTGGGTTCAAAAGTATATTGGTCAGCAGTTTGCCAAACATTACCCTCGCCAAAATCCACCTCAAGGGTATATGCAAAATATTTAACTCGGCGTGGAATAATACCTTCAAAAAAACCGTCATCATGCAATTTCTCAAGGCTATATTTTTTGCCGCTTTTTTTATCTATAATACTAACGCAAACAGCATTGGGAATAAGCTGCCTTACTACAACACATCTCTTATCCCCTATCACTGTTTCGTGCATACCCATTATGCTGTGTGGATCACCGTATTCTGTTTTAAAAAGCTTCATAATTTCATTTACACTAAGTGAGCTATTCAATGAACATCACCCCTTCGGCTCTTTTAGTAAAGTTATTTACCTACTTGCACTGTGCAAAGGCCTGTTCAAAATCAGCAATCAGGTCGTCAGCATTTTCAATACCAACTGAAAATCTTATCATGTCAGGTGAAACGCCACATGCAATTAGTTCCTCATCGCTAAGCTGTCTGTGGGTTGTGCTTGCTGGCTGAAGCACACAGCTTCTAACATCCGCAACGTGTGTAACAAGGGCAACCAACTTAAGAGCATTTATAAATTTGCGTGCGGCATCACGACCGCCTTTAACGCCAAATGTAAGTACTCCGCTTGCACCCTTTGGCAAATATTTTTGTGCCAATTTGTAATATTCGTCACCCTCAAGGCCTGGATATTTAACCCACTCACACATTTCATGGTTATTAAGATATGTTGCCATTTTAAGAGCATTTTCAGAATGTCTTTCCATCCTTAAATGCAGTGTTTCACTACCCAAATTCATCATATATGAATTAAAAGGCGCTGGGGTCATGCCCATATTTCGCATAAGCTGCACCCTTGCTTTAACAATGTATGCCGAAGTACCAAACCTATTTGTATAACTAACACCGTGATAACTTTCATCAGGTTCTACAAGACCTGGGAATTTTCCGTTATCCCAGTTGAAATTTCCGCCATCAACAACTATTCCGCCTAAAACCGAAGCATGTCCATCTATATATTTACTTGTAGAGTAAATAACAATATGTGCTCCTAGTTCCAATGGCTTACAAAGTGCCGCTGTAGCAAAAGTGTTATCTACAATAAAAGGTATATCCAATGCCTTTGATACTTTGGAAAATTTTTCAAAGTCAATTACATTTACAAGTGGATTGCCTATTGTTTCACCAAAAATAGCCTTTGTATTTGACTTACCAAGAGCAATAATTTCCTCCGCACTAAGCTCTGGATTAAAAAGGATTACATCTATACCAAGGTTTTTAAATGTTGTTGCAAATAGAGTAAAGCTTCCCCCATAAATGGCACTTGAAGCAAGTATTCCGTCTCCTGCCTGCGCAATATTCAGAAACGCTAAAACCGTTGCGGACATTCCAGAGGCAGTTGCTAACGCACCAACACCGCCCTCCATAAGTGCCATTTTCTTTTCAAAAGCATCTGTTGTTGGGTTTGAAAGTCTTGTATACATATGGGATTCTTGTTCAAGGTCAAACACCTTAGCCAATTCCTCGCATGTATCATATCTGTATGTGGTGCTTTGAATAAGTGGCAGCACACGTGGCTCTGCGTTTTCAGGCCAATATTCACCTTGAACCGCTTGGGTTTCTATACTCCAATTTTCTTTCATATTTAAACTCCTCCTTAGTAGTAATGGTTAAACTTATTCAAAATATATTATACTTCAAGCTGTCTGTTTTTTCCAGTTATTTATTGCATAGCCCTTTATATAATGGTAATCTATATCAATAGGAAAAAACTTTATTAGGAGGTACAATATGAACAATACAACATGGAACCTTGATACACTATATACATCATTTTCATCCGAAAAATTTTTAAATGACCAAAACCGTGTCAAGGATTATATTGAAAAAATTAATGCTTGGTGCAAAACAAATCTCGCAGATAATTCAAATGGCATTGAGAAAACCGAATACTATATTAACTTTATGAACAGCTTCGGAGAAGTTATTTCACTTCTTTTAGAGTATTGCCAACTTACCTTAAGCACTGATGCCGAAAACGAAACCGCCTTAAAAACTCTTGAAAGTCTTGAAGAACTTGAAACCGAAATAACTCCCTCACAAATTGCCTTTGAGCAGTGGTTTGCGTCACTAGAAAATGCAAAAAATATAATAGCTGCTTCCCCATTGCTTGCTGAACACAGCTTTTATTTGAACCAAATATTAACCCACAGCAAGTATCTTTTAAGCCAAAAAGAAGAGATTATTATTGCAAAAATGCGCAACACAGGCTCACTTGCTTGGATGAAACTTTGGGACATTTTGTCCTCTACCCTTTCAGTTACGATTAATGACAAAAGCTATCCTCTTCCATCAGTGCGGAACATGGCTTACAGTTCCGATGCCGAAATAAGAAAAACTGCTTATGATGCTGAGCTTAAGGCTCTTAAATCCATTGCTTCCTCATCTGCTGCTGCACTAAACGGAATAAAAGGCGAAGTTATAACCAACTGTAAACTTCGTGGATATTCCTCTCCGCTAGAAATGACTTTGTTGGATTCACGTATAGATAAACCTGTGCTTGAGGCAATGATCAATGCCATGAAAGAATATCAACCTATTTTCAGAAAGTATTTCCACAAAAAGGCTGAAATATTAGGCAACAAAAACGGTTTGCCTTTTTATGATATTTTTGCACCGGTTGGCACAGTAGATATGCAGTTTAGTTATGATGAAGCGAAAACGTTTATAATTGAAAACTTTTCACTTTTTAGCAAAGAACTTGGAGATTATGCAAAACGTGCTTTTGAAAACAGATGGATTGACGTATATCCTAAAGAAGGTAAACGTGGCGGTGCGTTTTGCTCTAATTTGCATTCGATTAAGGAAAGCCGAATATTAACTAATTTCAGCGGAAGCTTTAACGATGTAATAACCCTTGCCCACGAACTTGGCCACGGCTACCACGGCGCATGTTTGGATAATAAAACCTATTTAAACAGTGACTATCCTATGCCCATTGCGGAAACCGCTTCAACCTTTTGTGAAACCTTGGTTAAAAATGCAGCCTTGAAAAAGGCGACGCCTGAGCAACAGGAAATAATGTTAGAAAATGATATTTCAGACGCCGCCCAAATAGTAGTTGACATTTTAAGCCGCTTTTTATTTGAAGATGCAGTTTTTCAAGAACGAAAAAATGGTTCTTTATCTGAAAAAGAGTTGTGCGCCCTTATGCTTGATGCACAGAAGCAGACTTATGGTGATGGCTTGGATGAAAACTTTATGCACCCTTATATGTGGGTTGTTAAACCACACTACTACGATGTGGATTATAACTATTATAACTTCCCATATGCTTTTGGGCTATTATTTGCTAAGGGCTTGTACGGAATTTATATGGAAAAAGGCAGTGCCTTTGCCAATGATTACGTTAAGCTTTTAAGTTTAACAGGCAAAGCAAATTTAAAAGACATTGCACTTATGGTTAATATAGATATAACAGACCCTGCGTTTTGGCGTTCGTCCCTAAACGTCATTAGAATGGATATAGAAAAATTCATTTAAACTCAAAATAACGATTATTCACTTTTAACTATAGTTATGTAAATTCATATACTGTACACTCAATTTACAAGGCAGCGTCTTTCACAAAATACTGCCTTGTATTTTTCGTTATAATTCGCGCATAAAGTAAAATGTTCTTAATAGGTTTAAAACTCCATAACCCCATTGGGGATTTGGATATACCATAGACTCTGTTCGCACACAGCCCCTAATTAGATAGGCTTTAATTGACGGTGTAGAAAGACCGGCGTCATTTCCTTTTACTATTCCCCACTGCATTAGCAATGCACATGCTCCAGCTGTAATAGCAGCTGCTGGACTTGTACCGTTCATATAACCATATCCTGTAGGGTAAAAACCACCAACTTGGTAACCTGGAGCAACAAAATCCGGATTTTCAGGAGTGACTCTTGTGGGTCCCCACGAAGAACTTTGGTAAATGCTATTGGTAATACTGTTATAAGCACCACAGTGTATAGGCCCTGGACCGGTACTTGGGAAGGTAATTGTGCCATATGGCGTTGACGATGAAAATTCAACATTAGGGGAAACGAAACCTGTTATAGGTAACCATGCTTTAATAGACCCAAATATAACTATATCCCCATACACAGTAATAGTCCAAATACCAGCAGAAGCGTTTAATATTCTAACTATAGTAACCTGATCCCCTGTACCTCCTAGCGGATACAAATATGAAACGGTTACGGTAGATGGCTCCAGTACAAGCTTTGCGGTTACAGTTACTAACGTTTTAGCCTGAACACGGCCAACAAGTTCACCTGTTGGCGAGCGAACTGAAACCGAAATTTTGTCACTAACTCTGTTTGTAATAACAACAAATATATCACCGGCATTTTCGCCTACTCTAATATCAATGTTTTCAGGCGCTCTATCTTTAGAAAACATGCTGGCGAAGTGGTGTTTTGCAGTACTTTCATTCCCAACTGATGTACATATACAAACTCCAGGTATTTGTGAAGCAACAAACAGACTTTCCTCCATTGGACTGTATCCATCATGACTATCATGATTTGTGCCAAGTGCAAAACATAGAACTATTGGCTTTTCAAGTTCTTCTGATTTTTGTAAAATATACTGTAACCCCATCATTGTAGAAGAGGACTCAAAGGCATCTTCTTGCTCCTTTGGAACACAAAACCTGTCAAGATAGTAAGGATATGCTTTTTTCAGTTTTACCATTATTATTTCAGCGTCAGGTGCTGCCCCTACAAAATCCTCCACTCCACGGCCCGCTGCTACGGATGCCAAAAAAGTGCCGTGGCCAGATATATCTCTATGGGGTACGATTTCATAAGGATTATCTGAAGCTAGCGCTGCATTAATTTGTTCATTTGTATATTCTGTGCCTAAGGGAAAACCATTCGGTGGTGCTCCCGGAATACTTTGGTCATATATAAATTTAATTTTACTTGTTCCGTCTTCATACTGAAAAACTTTTTGTGTATAGTCAATTCCCGTATCCAAAAAAGCAATAATAACACCAGCACCTTTAAGATCAAGGAAAGGCTGCTGCTGAACCTGTATGATCCCCGCAGCCTCCAGGCTTTCTTTATCCAAAGGGCCCATAACGTTTGAAACGCTATTGATATAGTCACTTCCCATATAATTAATAATTTCAAAATAATCCTCTAATTTCACAAAGCAGATTATAAATAAATAAGTAGTATATGTAGCCAGTATCCCCGGGTGCTCCAGAACATACTTTTCGTATCTTGAGCCTATTCTAATAATAAAGTCTACAACGTCTGGAGAATATAGCATATCGTTATCCGTGAAAAACACCTCCCGTTTGAATATATTAAACTCAATTATTTATAGTATTGCATAAGCCCAAAACACTACCTCGGAAGTATTTTATGTTTTTAAAAAAGCAGGTACAACAAATATCTCGTAGTTATTAGCCATTTATAATTCCCGCATAAAAATAAATGTCCTAAATAAGTCCAACGTTCCATAACCCCATTTGGGATTAGGATATTCCATTGTCTCAGTACGAGTACATCCACGAATTAAATAAGCTTTAATTAATGGTGTACAAAACCCTAAATCGTTGCCATCTACAATTCCCCATTGAAGCATCAATGCACATGCACCAGCAGTAATAGCGGTTGCGGGGCTTGTGCCGTCCATATAGCCATAGCCTGTAGGGTAGAAACCGCCTACTTGATAACCCGGAGCTACGAAATCAGGCATATCAGGCGCTAATCTGCTAGGACCCCAAGAAGAACTTGGATATAAGCTGTTACGAATGCTATTGTATGCACCACAGTGTATAGGACCCAAGCCAGTGCTTGGGTATGTCATTGTACCATAGGGGTTTGATGATGAAAATTCAACAGTAGGTGAAACGAAACCTGTTATTGGCAGCCAAGCGTTAATTACGCCATTTATAATTATGTCACCAAAAACGGTAATAGTCCATATGCCTTGAGTAGCGTTAAGTATTCTTACTATAGTAACCTGGTCACCACTGCCTTCAATCGGGTAATAATATGAAACAGTAACCGTACTAGGCTCAAGTACAAGCTGGGCTGTGGTAGTGGTTGAAGCTTTGGCTTGCACTCGACCTACAAGTTCACCTGTAGGAGAACGTACCGATACTGAAATTTTGTCACTAATTCTATTTGTAATAATAACAAATATGTCACCCGCATTTTCCCCTGCCCTTATATCTATATTTTCTGGCGCTTTATCTCTAGAAAACGTAGTTGTAAAGTGATGTTTTGCTGCACTTTCATTACCTATGGATGTACATATACATATTCCAGGTATATTAGCGGTAAAAAACAAACTTTCTTCAAGAGGGCTAAATCCATCGTGACTGTCATAACTTGAGCTAAGCCCCAGGCAAATTACTACTGGCTTATGAAGCTCAACGGATTTTTGCATAATATAGTTTAACCCAAGCATAACATCCGAAGCCTCAAAAGCATTTTCCTGTTCTTCAGGAACTAAAAACCTATCAAGATAAAAAGGGTATGCTTTTTTTAGCTTTACCATAATTATTTCGGAATCCGGTGCGGCTCCTGCAAAAGTTTCATCTGAACGGCCAGCTGCAACTGAGGCTAAAAATGTACCATGCCCTGCAATATCTCTATGTGGTACAATTTCATAAGGGGTATCTGAAGCTAAGGCAACATTAATTTGTTCATTTGTATATTCTGTACCCAGTGGGAAACCTTCTGGCGGACTTCCCGGAATACTTTGGTCATATATATATCTAATTTTACTTGTTCCGTCTTCATACTGAAAAACTTTCTGTGTATAATCAATCCCTGTATCTACAAAACCAATAAGCACATCCCTGCCGCTAAGATTAAGGTAAGGCTGCTGCTGAACCTGTATTATGCCAGCGGCCTCCAAACCCTGTTGGTCTGAAAGTCCAAGAACTGTTGGTACAGTATTTATAAAGTCAGAGCCCATATATTCAATCATATCTTCGAAATCACTTAATCTTGCATAACAAATTATATATACATCAAAGGTAGTGTGTGTAGCGATAAGACCTGGATGCTCTAGTATGTACTGTTCATAGTATGAACCTCTTCTTATAATAAAGTCTACAATGTCAGGCGAATATAAAATATTATCGTCCGTGAAAATACACCTCCTGTTTAAGTATGTCTGCCATGGCTATTTATAGTATACATATGTTTAAAACGTAATATTTATATTTTTAGTTTAAAAATTTAACAAAAAAATTACTTGTATTTTTTCATGAGGTATTCACATAAATATACTTGATTCATGCGTAGAATATGAAAAAGTTTACTAATAAATGATAAACTGATGAAATTTATATTGAATTTTTAATTTATATATGTTATCGTATCGCTCATGGACAAAGGCGTTCAGATGAAAAATCTGTGCGCCTTTTTTATTTTGCGCAAAAATACCAACAAAGTAATTAATAAACAAAGTTGAAAAAGTTTAAACACGAAAGGGTAGGTTTTATGAACTCAGGAGATACTGCTTTTATGCTGATTGCTTCAGCTATGGTGTTATTTATGACACCAGGATTAGCCTTCTTTTACGGAGGAATGGAAAGAAGAAAAAATGTATTAAACACAATGATGTCTTCATTTTTTATAATGGGACTTTCAGCAGCAATGTGGGTGCTAATTGGATATTCATTAAGTTTTTGTGGAAATATAGGAGGGGTGATTGGAAATCTGAACCAGTTTGCCCTTAATGGCGTTGGAAAGGAAGCTGGTACTTACTCTAATAATATTCCAGCGTTGGTGTTTGCATCTTTTCAAATGATGTTTGCAATTATTACACCTGCACTTATTACCGGTTCAGTTGCAGGAAGAATGAGATTTAAGGCTTTATTTATTTTCATTGCATTATGGTCTTTGATTGTATATTACCCTATGGCACATATGGTTTGGGGAAAAGGCGGATTCTTAGGTGAGATATTAGGGTCTGTTGATTTTGCCGGAGGTAATGTAGTTCATATAAGTTCCGGTATTAGTGGCTTGGTATTGTCTATAGTATTAGGTAAAAGAAAAGGATATGATACACAAACAGGTTGGACTCATAATATACCATTTGTACTTTTAGGTGCATCAATATTATGGTTTGGATGGTTTGGCTTTAATGCAGGAAGTGCGCTGGCGGCAGATGGCCTAGCGGCTTATGCATTTATGACAACAAATACTTCGGCAGCATTTGGTATGTTGTCTTGGATGGTAGTTGAAACTATTAAAGAGGGAAAGCCTACAGTTGTAGGGGCTTGTACTGGGGCAGTATTAGGTTTGGTTGCTATTACTCCTGGGGCAGGTTTTGTACCTCTTTGGGCATCTATGATTATTGGTATTGTTGTAAGCCCAATTTGCCATTTTACCATGTCTACAGTTAAGCGCCATTTTGGTTATGATGATGCATTGGATGCCTTTGGGTGTCATGGAATTGGTGGTATTTGGGGAGGAATTGCTACTGGTATTTTTGCCAGTCAGTCTGTGAATAGTTCTATTCGATGGAACGGTTTAATTTATGGTGATTTCCACTTATTTGTAGCACAATTTATAAGTATAATTATTACCATTGCGGTGGCTCTGTTAGGTACTTTTATCTGTGTTTACATTGTAAAATTATTTACGCCACTTCGTGTAACTGATGAAGATGAAACCGTTGGTCTTGATAAATCTCAGCATGGAGAAAATGCTTATCCCTCATTTAATGGTTTAGATTAGTTTTAAAGAAACCCTCTTAAATGATATATTTATACCATATCATTTAAGAAGGTTTACTTACTTACTTATTTATATAATCATTCCTTTATAAACATCATTGCAAAAACAACTGTAAGTAATCCACAAGCAAAAAAAATGGTTTTGTTTCCAAAAACACCTATAAGCAACGTACCCATGGCCGCCCCCAGTATAAAAAAAGCAATAATGCCATAGTATTCTAGGCTTTTTTTCAATTCACCCCTGTTTTTTGATGCTTTATATTCATACAGACTTTCTGTTCCACTTCGCAAATTACCAGTACACATGGTTGTGGCATATGCATTTCCATTAATTTTTCTGAAGCTCTGAACTTGCATTGAACAAACGAACGATACAAGAATATTTGCTATCACATCATGATTGTTTGGTATAAAAGCAATAGATGCTAAAACAATGGCTTCAAAAGCAATAATAATTTGTCTCCAATGTATTTTATTTTTATCTTTATATTTCCTTCTGATATGTTCTGCCACAACAATACCCATAAAAAATGATACGACAGGGATGAGATGATAAATCCCCTCCTTATAATCCGTTTGTGCAATTCTAATTCCAACAAGAACAATGTTACCTGTCTGGGCATTTGCAAAAACTCCTCCTCTACAAATATATGTATAAGCATCTAAAAAGCCACCCACCATTGCTAGCATTGCTCCAATTAAAAGTGTTTCTGATATTTGTTTATTACCATTCATGTCAGCCACTCCATTTTTGCCTCTAAAGCTAAATTTATTTCTTCCTATTTAAACTAATTAGCGTTTTTTTACTATCACTGTTCATTTTTTTAATATATGGTATATTTGTTTTTTCCATTTTCTTTTGCAACATACAACGCCTTGTCTGCTCTTTTTAAGATAATTTCAACTGTATCTGTATTCTGTAATAAAGTTATTCCCGTACTAATTGTGGTTTTATATTTTTGAAATTCTTTATCAGTTAAAATTGAATTATAAATTTCACCAACCATTTCTTCCATTACTTCTTGATCCCCAATAATGTACCCTACAAACTCATCACCGCCCCATCGGAAAACTTTGCCATTCTTTTCTAAGCAACCTTGAACTGATTTTCCTATATTATATATTACTTCATCTCCAACAATGTGACCAAACATATCATTTACATTTTTAAAGTTATCAATATCAAATACAAATATATAACAATTCGTATTGCTATTGGTATTTTCAATAATTTTCTTTACAGCTTCTTCAAATCCCCGCCGATTAGGTAATCCTGTTAATATATCCGTTTTAGCCATAGTAAGTAATACCTTATGGTTGTTTTCAATTATTTTTGAAATAATAAAAATAATAAAAAATAGTACAACAAAAAAGATAATCGAATCATTAGCTAATAATGTATGAAACGAATTTGCAAGAACTGAAGTGTCTTTTTTTACAAGCAGATACCAATTTAAGTCTTCAATATACTTTATTATGATATACCCACTGGACCTATTATCTTTATATTGATATACAGAAATTGTCTCCTTATTATCCAATATTATATCTTTATTCTCTTCCAAAGATTTATAATTAAAAATATTCTTCTTACCAATAAGTCCTGTATCCGTATGTACCTGCACAATTCCATTGTTATCAAAAAGCATAGCTTCCAGTTGAAAATCATTTCCAAACTCTGTAAGTAATTCCTGAACTCTATCTAGCTGTAAGCCAACCCCTGTTACTCCTAAAAAGTTTCCTTCGTTATCATCTATCCTACAGTTTATGAAAACGGATAAGTTATTACTATTTGCTTCATCCGTATCAACAATAAGGTCATATGTTAAATTAGACTCCACAAAATCATAATACCATTTATCATGTTCGTCATTCTCACTTATTACTTTATTAATTCCTTTAAAGTGATAGTAATTTTTTGAATTTTCCGACACAAGAAAAACTGAGTTATAATCGTATTTTACCATCAAACCTTCAAGATACTCTGTCATTTTCTTTTGATGTTCTATAGAAAAATCATCTTCCTGTTCTTCTTTTAGCCAGTTTTCCACAAAACTGTCATTTGCCATAGTTAAACCCAGCTAAGATGATAATACTAACTAATATATTTACCTTTGTCTTTAACATCCTCTTCACTTTTGCACCCCTAAATTTTTTATTACTAATGTTCTTAAAAAGTACGTTTCTTAATAAAATAACCACACTATAAATAAACGTTCTACCCTCAAAAAAGCTTTTTCTTTTTAAAGAATATGATACATCCAGTAACCACTATTGCACATAATATAACAACACCTAAATAACCATATCTCCAATACAGTTCAGGCATATATTTAAAGTTCATTCCATACCAGCCTACAATAAGTGTTAGTGGTAGAAAAATTGTAGTAACCACAGTAAATACATTCATTATTTTATTAAGATTATAATTTAGCGAGGCATCCAAAGTTTCTCTAAGGTGAATCAAACTATCGGATAACACCTGTGTATTGTTGCTAAGACGTTCCGCTTTTGTTGCAAAAATCCCAAAATATCTTAAATCTGCTTCATCAAACAAATCGTTTTCATTTTCCTGTAATTGCACACCAATATCAAATAACTGTTCATAATAATTCTTTAATAAAGAAAGGTCCTTTCTTTGGTTAAATATATTTCTGTTTAAACCCTGGTCAATTTTACCGTTTACCAAATTTTGCTCCATTTTCATAATTTTCTTTTCAGTAATTTCTATTGACTTATTTCCATTAACCAATAATTTTTCTAAAATTCCAAATATTACTTTTCCTAACGATGCATTTTGATTAAACCTGCAAATAGCATCTTCAAACATTTGTTTACAGCTATCATCGTCATCAATTAGCTTTACTAAAATAAATTGAGTTCTCTTTATTATAAAAGCCATTCTATCTTTAGGCTCATGTACATTCATAACATTTAATATATTAATTATACCAAAGCTAAAATTGTCGTAAATATCAATGCTGTTACGGAAATGGGGTTGGTCTGCCATACAATCACGAAGTATATTACTGTTAATTCCCAAGTTATCAAAATTCGCTTCAAGTTCTTCCATTGTAAGATATCCTACGCAATTATACCGGTTATCTAAATCCTTTATTTCAACTTTTTTCACTTCATTTTCACTTAATATATAAAACATAATTCCTCCATTTTGTTTACTTAAAAGAATTATAAAACTCCTTTAATTCAGCTTTCTTATCATCAGACAACTGGCTTTTTTTCACTCCTTCAATAGCACCCTCCAACGCATATAAACGATGAATACACGCAGAAGGGTCTATTGCTTTAATTGATAACCATGCTTGTCTGCTTCCTATTTTTTTTAACTGTTCATAAGTTGTTATACCAACAGTATTAAGCTGTTCTTCAACTACTGTACCAATATTAAAAAGGCTAGATAATTCTCCCATATATTTCCCAATCCCTCCATTTTCTAAAATTTTTCCATATTATGTTTATTTTACCACCTTATCTCAATATTATATACATCTTTTTTGTTTGGGAAACATTTTTTTGCATCTTATTCTATTTAAATGAAAAAGCACAGCAATCTAAAAAATGATTGCTGTGCTCCTATATTATTTAAGTTTTTCCACCATGGCTATCTTACCCTATAAAACCCGCTATATCTCCCATCACTAAAGAAATATCTAGCTGCATTATATCCCTGATTATATAGAAATCTATAGGTTTCATCATTTACACTAACATTAAAATCAAGGGGTGCTATATCCTTTTTATCAATTACGATAGACCTGTCTTTATTAAAAGGGTTGCTTTCGTAACTTTGCTGTTGAATATAGGAGGATACTCGCAGCAGGCTTTCAATATATTTAAGAAGATTATCTATATTGTTATACTTTAATCCACTAGTAAAACGCACACCTAACGTCTCCATATTTACACCATAGTTAAGATTAGAATTAAATTTTATGGAATCAAATATGTTTAAAGGGTAATTGTTCATTACGCCTCCGTCACAAAAAACATTAGTAGGCGAATCGCCATATTTATCTCCGTCCTCTGTAATCACCGCCTCAAAAAACAGTGGCACAGACATTGATATTCTAACCGCTTGGGCAACTTCCATCATTGGAGTAGTTTCATAGGAAAATACTTTTGATGCTTTCATAGACATATCTGTACCTACAATATGTAAATCCAAAAATGGGCGATTATTGTTATGCAAATATGGATTATTAAAATCGTCAAAAGTATATGGCGGAAGCTTTTTAGTAAAATCAAATTGGTCATCAATTACTTCTTTTATC
>JBFWMT010000018.1:0-43144 GCA_050251415.1 Anaerotignaceae bacterium
TGTGCTAAGGAGTGCTGAATGTGAAAGAAATACTTGTTGTTGCGCCGTATCAGGAATTATATGAAACGGCATTAAGGGTAATTGAAAAAAGAAAGTTTGACAATGTACAAGTTATACCAAGCGACCTTTGTTCAACAGCAGACGTAGTTGGTCTTGGAATAAAGGATGATGTAAGCGTAATAATTTCCCGTGGTGGAACCTATACGTTGATTAAAGAAAGGCTTAAAAACGTATCTGTAATAGAACTAGAAACCAGTGCCTATGACATTATGAGTTCTATAAAGGATGTAATAGATAGAGACGAACCAGCGGCGGTACTGGGGTTTGAAAATATTATATCTGGCGTTGAGCTGCTTGAAGGGCTTAAGCGCCTTAATATACACAAGGTGAAGTTGGACAAGACCGTACCTATGATAGACACAATAAAGGAATGTGCAAAAAACGGCATAGGTATTTTTATTGGAGACACCTTGGTGGAGAAAACATGTATAGAACTGGGTTACGAGTGCCATCTTATTAAAAATGGAGAGGGTACGCTTATGGGAGCGCTGGACAGAGCACAGGAAATTATTCTGGCTACTAAAAGCGAAATTGAACGAAACAAACGGTATGCAGCACTTATGGACTGCGTGCACGACGGAGTAATTGCCACTGACGAAGAAAACAGGATTATGGAATACAACTCAGTAGCACGTGAAATACTTGGGGCGGACAAGAATGAGCTTATAGGCAAGTGCGCAAACCAAGTTTTTGAGGGAATGAAAAACGGCGTTTTTGGTATGCGTGACAACACTCTTGTAGTTGATGAAATAAGAAAAATAAAAGGAACTAAAGTAACAATAACCAAAGTACCAATTACAGTTAAAGGGGAAAACAAGGGATTTGTTGCAGTTTTTCAGGATGTAAAAAAATTGCAGAACTATGAAAAAAAGATAAGGACGCAGTTGTTGGGGGATGGCTTTACAGCTAAATATACCTTTGATGACATTATACATAAAAGTGCCGAAATGGAAAAGACTATAAATATTGCTAAAAAATTCAGTGCCTATGATTCTTCGGTGCTAATACAAGGCAGTTCTGGTGTTGGAAAAGAGCTGTTTGCTCAAAGTATACATAATGTAAGCTCAAGGCGTTTAGGTCCATTTGTTGCTGTTAACTGTGCCGCTCTTCCGCCAAGCCTTATTGAAAGTGAACTTTTCGGCTATGAGGAGGGTGCATTTACTGGTTCAAAAAAAGGCGGTCGTGCTGGTGTGTTTGAAATGGCGCACAAAGGAACAATATTTTTGGATGAAATAAGTGAACTTCCTTTAGACATACAAGGCAGGCTGTTGCGTGTTATACAGGAAAAGGAAATTATGCGTCTTGGTGATAACAAGGTAATTCCGCTGGATATACGCATTATTTGTGCCACAAACAGAGATTTACGGCAGATGGTATACGAAAGTAAATTCCGTGAAGATTTGCTTTTTAGAATTAACACACTTGTGTTTATTATACCAAGGCTTAATGAGCGTAGGGAGGACATTAGTGTTTTAAGCAATCATTTTCTTGAATTGTTTTGCGTTAAGTACGGAAAGAATATATTAGGGTTTTCACCGTCTGCTATGCGCTATCTTATGGAATACGACTACCAAGGAAACGTGAGGGAGTTGCAAAATTTTGTTGAGCGTGCCGTAATTATTTGTGAAACAAGTGAGATTACCATTGAAGATTTTAATGATATAGTTAAGGTTATGAAAGAAAGAAGACTGAAAAAAAATTCATCTCAGGAACAAGAAGAAAAAGAGGATTTATTTGATACAGGCCTTGCACTTAAAGATTTAGAGGAAATGTATATAAGTCATGTGTTTAAAAAATATGGAGAATCCGCTAAAAAAGCTTGCGATGTGCTGAAAATAGACAGAAGTACACTTTGGCGTAAAATGAAAGTAAAAAACTAGTATAAAAAAGGTTGCAAAAAACAACACATTGCAAAATGCAACACAAAAACCTTGCAAAATGCAAGATGTTAATTTCGATTAAGAAAAATGTACAAAAATTGATACAATGAAATTTTGTTAATTATATATAAATCAGTGACGTAAAAAAGAGATATTATTGTCACAAAACTGTACAAAATATCTAAAAAAAATAAATTTTTTGTAAATAATTAAACTTGGCACGGCAATTGCTTTATATAGTGGCACAGGACAAAAGGTAACGGGTCCAGAAAAATAAAGGGGGGATAAATAATTATGTCAATGTGTCAAATTAAGATTCCATCATGCGTTTACGCAGGAGAAGGAAGTATTGAAAAAATTAAAGAGATAGTTGCAAAAGAGGCAGCTTCGAAGGTACTTGTTTTTACAGATAAAGGTGTTAGAGGCACTGGCCTTGTAGATATAGTTTTAAACGAACTTACTGCGGCAAAAGTAGAGTATCAGATTTTCGATAACCTTGTGGCTGAACCTAGCTATACGGATGTTGACAAAGTTATTAAAGAAGCGGAAGATGCACAGGGCGACCTTATAGTTGCTATAGGCGGAGGCAGCGTTATGGACGCAGCAAAACTTTGTGCGGTATTAAAAGGTGCAAATTACACAATTAAGGATTTACTTAGCGATCCAACGATTGCCCAGAAGGGTATTAAGTCTGTAATGATTCCTACAACCTGTGGTACAGGAAGTGAGGCAACATGTAATGCAATTGTTGCAATCCCTGAAGAAAGCACAAAAAAGGGGATTGTAAACGATAACATGATACCTGATTATGTTATCCTGGATGCAAAAATGATTGCAAAGCTTCCAAAAAGCATTATTGCGGCAACGGGTGTCGATGCACTTGCTCATGTTGTGGAATGTTTTACTTCAAAAAAAGCTACACCACTTAGCGACACTTATGCGCTTGCTGGTGCAAAGCTTATTTTCAAAAACATTAAAAAAGCTTATAACAATGCAGACGATATGGAAGCAAAAGCAAGTATGCTTTTGGGTGCTTTCTACGGTGGCGTTGCCATTACAGGCAGTGGAACAACAGCAGTTCATGCACTTGCTTATCCTTTAGGTGGTAAATATCATATTCCACACGGAGTTTCAAATGCAATTTTATTTGCCCACGTAATGGCATTTAACAAAGAAGCCTGTGCAGATAGACTTGCTTTATTATGTGATGGTGTTTATCCTGAACTTTCAGCTAAAACAACTGAGGAAAAAGCACAGCACATGATTAATGAAATTAAAAGTATTGTAAAAGATACAGCAATACCTACAAGCCTTAAAGATTTTGGCGTACCTGCAGCGGACCTTGAAGTTTTGGTTGAAAGCGGAAGCCAGCAGACAAGATTGCTTGTGAACAACATGAAAGAATTAAGCCTTGATGATATAAGAGAATTATACAAAAAGGTTATGTAATTCCATTTTAAGTTGGTTATATTTTAATGCTAATGATGGCATTAAGTAAAATATAATAAAAAGAAAACAAACAAAACAAGGGAGGAAATTTTTATGAAGAAGTTAGTAGCAACAACTTTAGCTGCAGTTATGGTTGCAGGCGCATTTGCAGGTTGCACAAGCAAAGCAGCAGAAGCACCAGCAGCAGAAGCACCGGCAGCAGAAGCACCAGCAGCAGAGGCACCAGCAGCAGATGCAACAACAGCAGAAAAACCGGCTGGTGACCCGGTAGACCTGTTATTCTCAACATTCCAGGTTGGTACTTCAAACTACACAATTTCAGCTGGTTTAGGTACAATGTGGCTTGACTACTTACCAGAAGGTTCAACTGTAGACGTACAGCCTACATCACCTGGTGGTATGGGTGCACCTTACCTTTTTGCTAATGACCAGGCAGACATTGCTTTCGTAAACGGTGCTCCTGCTAAATGGGCATATGAAGAAGGCACATTAGACAAAGAACCTACACAGGAATACAGAGCACTTGTTGGCTCAATGACAGCAGTTTCAGCTGTATCTTTCTTTACACAATCTTTTATTGACAAATATGGTTACACAACAATTGAAGATGTAGTAGCAAACAAAGTTCCAATTAGAATTGGTTGTTCACCAAAGGGTTCTATGGATGAGAAGGTTGTTGAGATGCTTCTTAACCACCTTGGAGTTACATATGATGACGTTAAATCATGGGGCGGTGACATCGTTCATGGTGGCGGTTCAGACTTATCAGCAATGGTAAAAGACGGCAAGCTTGACATGATGCTTGACCATACTTCAGTTCAGTCTTCAACAATGACAGAAATCGCTATGACATGTGACGTTCAGTTCCTTCAGCTTAAAGATGAAACACTTGATTGGTTCATGACACAGGGCTTTGAAAGAATTACTGTACCAGCAGGTTCATGGGATGGTCAGGACGTTGAAATCATCAACGCTGGAACACCAGACTGTATCTTTGTTGCTAAAGACATGGCTGATGATGTAGCTTATAACCTTGCAAAAGGTATGTGCGAACAGAGAGATTACTTAGTATCACAGTATGCTTCAATCGAGCCTTTCGATCCAGAAACATGCTGGATGCCTGAAAAAGTTGGTAACGTTCCACTTCACCCAGGTGCAGAGAAATACTTTAAAGAAATGGGTTACATTAAATAATAAGGCTGTACCCTTTTAGGGAACAGGATGCTTTAGACAGAGGCCTTTGACATATAGTATTTTGTTACTATTTTATTCAGGGGTCTCTATCTATCTAAAAATGAAAAATAATACCAAGTTGAGGTGTAAAAAAAATGAGTATTTTTAAGAAAAAGGAAACTGCACCCGTTGCAGAAATCGAACCGGTTATTATTGAAGATGAAGAATCATTAAGACCCGAGCTTCCTAAAGTTAGATATATTTTAGTTGCAGTGCTTTCATCAATTTTTATGTTATTCCAGCTTTATATGGCTTTAGTAAGACCACTTTCATCACTTATTTCAGGGCCTATTCATCTTTGCCTTTCACTCGCAATCATTATTTTAGTTAAACCGTTATCAGATAAATATAATAAGAAGTTTTTATGGATATTCGATATAGCAATGATAGCTTGTCTTGCAGTAACAGCATTTTACTTTATAAGAGATTTAGATTTTCTCACTTACAGAATTATGATGGTTGACCCAATGCGTAATATTGATTTATTCTGCGCATTTGCTATGCTTGTAGTTATTCTTGAATGTGTTAGAAGAACACTTGGTTTACCTTTATTTATCTTTATTTTATGCTTTATTGCATATGCTTTCTTAGGTCAGAAAATTACAGGTCCTTTCCGTTTTAGCGGTATGACATGGCAGCAGTTTGGTGAAATGCTTTTACTTTCAGTTGATGGTATTTTAGGTTCACCGCTCCAGACCTCTGTAAATACAATCTTCTACTTCCTTATCTTTGGTGCATTCTTCTCACAGTGTGGTGGTGGACAGGTTCTTATTGACTTAGGTATGAAACTTAGTGACAAAACAGTAGGCGGCCCTGCAAAGGCAGCCGTTGTTTCATCAGGACTTATGGGTATGATTTCAGGTTCTGCTGTTGCAAACGTAACAACAACAGGCGTTATGACTATTCCTCTTATGAAAAAAGCAGGATATACTCCTGAACAGGCGGGCGCTATTGAGGCTGTAGCTTCAACAGGTGGTCAGATTATGCCTCCTATTATGGGTGTTGGTGCTTTTATCATGGCAGAAATGATTGGTGTAAGCTATGCTAAAATTGCTACATCAGCTATTATTCCAGCCCTGGCTTACTATGGTTCAGTTTTACTTCTTGTTCATTTAATTGCAAAGAAAAAACAGCTTAAAAATATTAATAAAGAAGAAGTTAAATATGTTTCGGCACCAATTCTTCCAAGAGTATACCAGTTACTTCCTGTATTAATAGTAGTGGTTATGATTTTTATGGGTGCTTCATTAACTAGAGCAGCTCTCTATGGAACAGCACTTTCAATTATAGTTAGCTTTGTTTCAAAAGAAACAAGAATGACCATTAAACAACTTCTGGACTGCTTACTTGATGGTATCAGACAGGCAGCAAACATTGCAATTCCTACGGCAGCTTGTGGTATTATGATTGGTATTGTTGTACGTTCAGGTGCTGCTAACAAGCTTACAAAAATTATTGCAAGCGTTGGTGACTCTAATGTAGCAGTTGCATTAATTATTGCGATGGCTGGTTGTATGCTTCTTGGTATGGCACTTCCTACAGTTGCTGCTTACCTGATTGCAAACATTCTTTTCTGCCCAACAATTATTGCCATGGGTATTGCTCCACTTCCAGCGAATATGTTTATTTTCTACTTCGGCGTTATTGCACAGATTACACCACCTGTATGCCTTGCATCATTTACAGCGGCTGGTATAGCCGGGGCGGACTCGTGGAGGACGGGATGGACAGCGTTTTCATACGCTTTCGTTTCATTCCTTACACCGTTCATGTTTGTATTTGCACCTGAGATTTTACTTTTGGGGACGATGCCAGAAACAATTAAAACTACCTGTGTCCTTGCTGTTGGTGTATTTTTCATTGCAGCTGCAATTGCAGGATACTTATTTATGCCCGTTGAAAATAAGATGGTAAGAATATACTTCTTCATCGTTGCAGTAATGACAATTATACCAGAAGATTTATCAACAATGGTTGGGGTTTCATTGGCAGTGGTTACATCCGTATTTTTCTTCTTAAAGGCAGCAAAAGATAAAAAGAACAAAACAGGAGCGTATGCAGCATAATCTAACAAATTAGGGGTATACATTATGAAAAACAAAACAGAAATAGTTATAGTAGGAATCGGACTTGCCGCATTAGCAACAGCGGCAAGGCTGTACGAATTGGGTAAAAGAGATATTGCAATATATACCCAAAGCTATGGTGGTACACCATATATTGCAGCAATCAATTTTGTTCTTCCAGAAAATCCTTATGGTGATACACCAGAGCAGTATTTTAAGGATATGATGAATGCAGGTTATCAGCTTAATGATGCCGCACTTGTAAAGGAAATGACAGACAATACTTTAAACGGATATGAGCTTTTAAAGCGTTGGGGAGTGGATTTTGCAAAAAACGAGAATGGAACAACAAAGCTTCGTCACGTTTCGGGGCATACATTCCCACGTTCACTTTGCTGCACAACAGAGCTTATTGGTGTTGAAATTGTTCAAACAATGGTGAAAGCCCTTGAAGAAAAAGGCGTTAAGATTGTTATGGGCGCACAATGTGTTAACCTTCTTAGTGACGGCAAAAAAGTTTATGGCATAACCGTAAATACAGAAGATGGCTTAACTAACGTATATGCTGACAACGTAGTTGCGGCATGGGGCGGTGTAGGCAATCTTTTTGGAAAAAGCACATACCCACAGGATATTAAGGGTAATACCCTTGCAATGGCACACAACGCTGGTGCAAAACTTGTGGATATAGAGTTTTTGGAGTATGAACCCATGGTCGTTTTAAGCCCAGAGGGTGCAGTAGGCGAGCCATGCCCAACGGCAATGCTTGGCGAAGGTGCTCATCTATTAAATACCGACGGCGAACGTTTTATGCTTAAGGTAAGACCGGAAGGTGAAGCAGGTTCTCCAAAAACACTTATTAATAAAGAAATTTGGAAACAGGTTGACGCAGGCAAAGGCACAGAGCATCGTGGTGCTTGGGTTGATTTAAGACACATTAGCCGTGATGTATTAAAGGCTTATCCATGGTTCTTTAACCGCCTTATGGATAACGGCGTAGACCCTAATTTGGAATTGGTTGAAGTTGGCCCTATGGCACACAGCTTCAGCGGTGGTATTTGGGTAGATGGCAACTACGAATCATCCCTTGAAGGTTTGTTTGCAGTTGGCGAGGCATGCGGCGGTGTACACGGTGCTTGCCGTTGTGCAGGTAATGCTGCAAGTCAAGCAACACTTTCTGGTTTACTTTGTGCAGAAGCTGTTAACAAGCTTGCCAGAAACAACAATGGAAAGGAAGCTTCTATTGACTATAAAGTTGATAAAGAAGTGTTTAATAAATATGTACCAAAGGTAAGAGAACTTGCAGTAGATGCCCTTGGCATTTACAGAAAAGGTGAGTTACTTAAAGCCGCCCTTACGGACTTAGAAAATATGGAAGCTCAGGACGACCTCAAAAACGATACCGAAGCAAGTCAGGTAGTTGAATCTGTACGCCTTATGGTGCAAGCAGCTCTTACAAGAGAGGAAAGCCGTGGTACACATATGCGTTTAGACTTCCCTGAAAGCAGTGACGAGTACAAGAGAAAAATTATTTTATAAATTATAGAAGGACGTGTTTGTAAATGGAAATTAAGGGTATTATTGCAGCAATGGCTACCCCTATGTTTGAGGATGGCAGTATTAACGAAACAGAATTAAGAAATCAGGTAAACAGACATGTTGCAGCAGGTGTTGATGGTATTTTTACACTTGGTACAAACGGCGAGTTCTATATTATGTCTGCTGAAGAAAAGAAAAGAGTAATGCAGGTTGTAGTTGAAGAATCTAAGGGCAGAGTTCCAATTTATGCTGGCACTGGCTGTGTAAGCACGAAGGATACCGTTGAACTTTCTCAGGCAGCACAGGAAATTGGTGTAGATGCACTTTCACTTGTTACACCATATTTTGCAGCACTTAATCAGAATGAGCTTTACGAACATTTTTCAGCGGTTTCAAAATCAGTGGATACACCTATCGTTCTTTACAACATTCCTGCACGTGCAGGCGTAAGCATTGAATACAAAACAGTAGAAAAGCTTGCTGCAAACTGCAACAATATTAAAGGCGTTAAAGATTCCAGCGGTAACTTCGACAATATTTTAAGATACATCGAATCTACAGACAGCAAAACTTTCTCAGTTCTTTCAGGTAACGATTCACTTATTTTGTGGACACTTTTAGCTGGCGGCAAGGGTGGTATTACTGCAGTAGCAAACGTACTTCCTGAAATTATGGTAAGCATTTACCAGAATTATCTTAAAGGGGATATGGCAGCAGCAAAGATTGCACAGGATTCTATTCGTCCTATTAGAGATTGCTTTAAATATGGCAACCCTAACTCAATTGTTAAGGCAGCAGCGAACATTATTGGTCAGCCTTTAGGGCCATGCCGTAAGCCATTTGGTCTTATTTCAGATGAAGCTGTTAAGGGAATTGCAGAAACTATCGACACATATTACGCTCAATACAAAAAATAATAGGGGGCGTAAAAATGATTATTTCTAGCTATAAGAAATTAGATACTTACAAGGGCTTATCAAAAAACCTTGATACGGCTATTAACTACCTTCAAACTGCCCATAAGACAAATGTTGAGGTTGGCAAGTTTGCCATTGATGGCGACGAAGTTTATGCCATTGTGAGCCAATATAGCACAAGAGCACTTGATGAAGGAAAGTACGAAACTCATGAAAAATATCTTGATATTCAGTGCCTTTTGGAAGGGGAAGAGTTTATACTTGTTACCAACAAAAGCAAGCTGGAGTCTACAGGATATGATGCAGCTACCGACAAAGAGAATTACACTGATGGAGCAGAAGAGGTGTCTGTTAGGGTAATACCTGAAGTGGCGCTTATTCTTTACCCAGAAGATGCGCATAAGGCATGTTGCATGGTAAATAATGAAAGAAAGCCTGTTAAAAAGTTACTTTTAAAAGTAAAGATTTAACAGATAATTAAATATTGATAAAAAGTGGGATAGAGAAAACTTCTTAATGTTATTCTCCTAAAATATAAACACACCCCGCCCAACTCACCATTGGGTATAAGGCATTTAATTGCCAATTGAATTAGTGCAAACTAAATTTCCCTCAAAGTTAATTTGCTATCTGCTATCCCAATTTTTGATTTAATACCCCTTTGGGCTTTCCGCCTGTAGGGGTATTTTTTTGCGTAAAATGCAGGACATTGTGATTTTATCAAACATTTGTTCCTATAATATTTATTTTTGGAAAATATTCACATAACCATCACTTTGTGTTCATTCAAAATCCAGTTAGTTAAACTACAATATTAAAAACGAATACAGAAGCCTGATTTACGGTGAAGAAAGGGACATAATGGCTTTGTATTTATTAACTAAACAAGTAAAAATATTTTTGTCAGGAGTGAGGAATTTGAAAAAGGTTAAGATGACGAAGAAAAAAGGGATAGTGATATTGTTAGTGCTAGTAGTAGCAATCGCAGCATTTTTTGTTACAAAGGCAAAAGCTGGTGCCAAGTCTTCCGTAAGGGTGATACCACCTACTACAACGCAAGTTGCTACAGGAGATTTTGACCAAAGAGTAACAGCATCGGGTACGACGGAAGCATCAGACCCGTATTCCATATTTATTGAACTTTCACAAGAGGTTAAAACAGTGCATGTAGATGTTGGTGACTATGTGGAAGAAGGTCAGCTTTTAGTTACATACGATATTGAGGATACAAAAAAAGACCTTGAGGATAAACTTGCAGATGCAAAAATTTCATTGCAGAATGCACAAATTTCTCTTGCAGAGTTAATTGACCCAGCAGAGGGGACTGAACTCATTGACCTCAAATCGGCAGTTGTATCTGCCGAAAAAACTTTACAGGAAGCAAAAATAGCATTAACAGAGTACGAAACAAGTATGACAGAGTCTGAAAAGAATTTGCCTTACTATCAACAACTTTTAGAGGCAGGTTCATTAAGCCAAAGTGAGTACGACAACTATGTAACAGAGTATAACACTTTGCTTGATACCAAAACAACAAAAGAAAACAATGTGGCGGCAGCAGAGCTTGCCCTTGAAAAGGCAAACACAAATCTTGAAAATGGAACAAATAAATTGAACGACAAATCTACAAGCAACAGCTATCAGAAACAGCTGAACACTGTTTCATCAGCACAACGGAGCATTGCAAGTATAGAGGATGAAATTTCAAAACTAACAGAAGCAACCTACAGCCCAATCAGCGGCACAATTATAGAGTGTAATGCAGTTGAGGGCCAGATGCTTACTGACAGTACAGTAATGATGCAAATAGCAGACCTTACAGACCTGAATGTGTCGGCCTATGTAAGTGAATATGACATTGCAAAGGTTGCAGTAGGTCAAAAGGTTGAACTTACCACCGACGGAATTGAAGACACTATATATATGGGAACGGTAACAGAAATTGAGCCTACAGCTGTAACCCAGGGTACAATAAGTGGTGATGAAACAGTAGTGCCTATTTTGGTACATATGGATGCACCTGACGATTTGGTTAAACCAGGTTTCTCGTTTGATATGGAAATAATTGTGGTGGATTTAACAGATGCAAGTTATATCCCTATTTCAGCTGTAATGAAGGATAAGGAAACAGATAGTTATTGCGTTTATGTTGTGGGTGATGATCAGAAATTAGAAAAAAGAGTGGTTGAAATTGGTGCAATGAGCGATATGTATGCAGAAATTTTAAGTGGACTTGAAGAGGGTGTAACCATTATGGAAAGCCCAACAAGTGAGGTAACAGATGGGTCTTCCCTTATGGAGTATGCAACACAGGAAGTTGCAGCGGAAGGGGAAGCATCATCATCCGAAGGTATTTTAAGCGGTTTAACAGGTGGCGCAAATTCCGATAACAGCGGTAATCAAGGCGGTGGCGGCGGCATGCCACCAAGCGGCGGCGGTGGCGGAAGACCGGGTATGTAAATGAAAATAGAAAAAGGAGGTGAGCAAATTGCCTTTGCTTAAAATAGAGAATATGTTTAAATGTTACAACACAGGAGAACTTGCCGTTATGGCATTAAAGGATGTAAATTTTGAGGTGAGTGATGGAGAGTTTGTGTCTATAATGGGCACAAGCGGCTCTGGTAAATCTACAATGATGAATATTTTGGGTTGTCTTGACAGACCTACAGAGGGAGCTTACTTCCTTGATAGTGAGGACGTTTCAGAGTTTAACGATTCTCGCCTTGCGGATGTACGTAATAAAAAAATAGGCTTTGTTTTTCAGTCTTTTAATCTTTTACCAAAGCTTTCAGCGTTAGAAAACGTAGAACTGCCAATGGCATATGCAGGTGCATCTAAAAAGCACAGACGTGAAAAGGCAATGGATGCACTTACAAAGGTGGGGCTAGAAACACGTGTGATGCATAAGCCAAACGAGCTTTCCGGTGGACAAAGGCAAAGGGTTGCCATTGCCAGAGCCCTTGTAAATAGCCCGTCAATAATAATGGCAGATGAGCCCACAGGTAACCTTGACAGTAAATCCACATTTGAGATCATGGGCATATTTCAAAAGCTTAATGATGAAGGGGTTACGGTGGTGATGGTAACCCATGAGCCTGATGTTGCCCAGTATACAAAGAGAATTGTGGTTTTTAAGGACGGGGAACTAATAAGCGACAAGCCTGTGGAAAACCGTGTTTTTTCCGGAGGTGAAGCATAAATGAATATATTTGAATGTGTAACAAGCTCGTTTAAAAATGTATTTGCAAACAAAATGCGTACTTTGCTTACAATGCTTGGTATTATTATAGGTATCAGCAGTGTAATTATAATTGTTGCTATCGGTAATGGAAGCCAGGCGGCAATTGAAAAGGAGTTTGAAAGCTTAGGAACAGGCTCACTGTCGGTTGGGCTTGTTTCATCAAGAGATATTGAAACCCGTGACCTTTTAACAATGGATGACTACTATATGCTTCAGGATTTGGACGGAATTGAGTATATTTCCCCAACATACAGTGGCTCTAATGCCTATATTAAGCTTTTGGATCCACAGGAAACCAATGATGCAACAGTTACAGGAGCAACGGCAGACTATCAATATATAGATAATGCAACAGTGCTGTATGGACGATATATTTCGGACAACGATGTAGAGATGCGTAACAGTGTTTGCGTCATTATGGATACCACTGCAACTAAGGTTTTTGGGGTTTGCGATGAAAGCGTAATTGGAGAGAAAATCAAAATTAAATCGTGGAAAGGAACAACAAAACTGACGGTTGTTGGTATTGTAGAAAATACTGACGCTTCACAGATAGCGGATCCAGATGAATACGCAGACTCAGTTGTAATGCCAATTACCACCTGCATGAAGGTATTTACAGGTTCCACCGTTAAAGGAATTTCCATTGTTCTTACAGACGCTGCGGCAAGCGACGAGATGAGCGAAACTATTCTTGCAGCCCTTGCAGACTTCCATGACAACGAGGATAAATACCTGATTACGGATACAACGGACATGGTTACTACTATCAACTCAGTACTTTCCTACGTAACAATGTTTATTGGTTTTGTTGCTGCTATATCTCTTCTGGTAGGTGGTATCGGCGTTATGAATATTATGATGGTGACAGTAACTGAGCGTACACGAGAAATAGGAATAAGGAAAGCCATTGGTGCCAAAAACAAGGATATTCGTGTTCAGTTTATAATAGAAGCAATTATACTTACTGGTATGGGAGGCTTGGCAGGTCTTTTGTTCGGCTGGTTCGGTGCAATGGGCGTAGGCAGTCTTGTAGGGATAGAGCCAGTTATGAGTGTTACAGCTATTGTTGGTGCTGTTGGCGTTTCTATGGCAATAGGTATTATTTTTGGTGTAACACCAGCAAATAAGGCAGCTATGCTAGACCCTATTGAAGCCCTTAGATTTGAGTAAAGGAGGTACAATATGAAAAAAAGATTATTATGTATTTTAGTGGCATCATTAACAATGTGTGGCAGTGTTTTTGCCTTTGCAGGAGAAACGGAAGAGATACAAACAACACAAACAGCAAGCCTTTACGATACATATTCAACCATGATAAGTGTTAATGATAGCAGCCTTACACCTATAACCCTTGATGAGGTTATAACTAAAACCATTAATAACAGCTCCTCTGTGAAACAAACTACGGCCAGTTTGGAGTTACAGGAGGATAGTTTGGAGATAGCGGCTACGGAGCTTACATATTCCAGTGGTGCGGATTTATCCACAGTAATTGCTCTTATTAAAAGTCAGATAACCTACAAAAATGGCCTTATATCCCAAACTAGTGAAAAAGAGAGCCTTAAATATTCCGTTAAACAGACCTATGTTGAGATTATTGAGGCTAAAAGAGAACTTGAATTGGCAGCAGAAACAATTGAAACGGATAAAAAGAACCTTGAAATTGCCAAAATTCAAAATAAAATGGGAACTTTAAGTGACCATGACCTTAACGAACAACAGCTTAATTATGAAAAAAGCTTAGCAACACTTACAAATAAAGAAATTGCCCTTGAGGCAGACTATATTGCTCTTAATGTGCTTATGGGCGTGGATATAAGTAACCGCTATAGCTTTCAATTGCCTGTGGAGTATGAAGAGCTTAATCTTTCTATACCTCTGGAAAGCTATATAAATTCAGCGGTTGCACAGGCTTCAAGTGTTAAGCAAAAAGAAAATTCGCTTTCTCTTGCAAAACAACAATTTACAGTTACAGCGGCAACAAGTGAAACTGTAGGTTCATATGCCTCTGCAGAAAACAGTTTAAATACTGCTGAAATGAACCTTGCAGATACAAAAACATCTGTAGCAGATACCTTGCGAAATCTTTATAATACCATTACTGAAAGTGAAATAAGCATTTCAAATAATATAAAAGAGCTGGAAACCCTTAAAGAAAAGCTTGCCACAGCGCAGACTAAATATGAAATGGGCACAGCAAGCCTTATTGAACTTGAGCAGGCGCAGGATAATGTTGCAAGCATGGAAAATACAATTATTTCAAGTTTGTATACCCATATGCTAAATGTAGAAAAATTTAATAACCCTACTTTGCTTTAGATGGTGTGCCAAAGTGTGAGAGTTTAAAATAAAATGACATTTTTGTGGTGATTTCGGCCACTACGAAAATGTTATTTTTTTGTATAAAAATCAATACAATTTGTATAAAATTATGTTTTTAAATTAGTACAACACCCTATAATCGTTATAACCACCTATAATAATATAAGAATTCACAAGTATTTAGTCAAAATTCACATTTAATAACCAAAAAGAGGTAGACTTTTTAGCGTAGCTGTTTTATACTGATATTATGTTTCGATAAGGCTTAAAGTGATACTGGCGGTATGTGGCTTTTAAAGGTTGCGGCTGCTGTGCCGACATTTTAGGTTGTCGAAAATAAGACACTATAACGTAATGAGATAAGGGGGATTTACATGAAGGCAAAGACAGTTTTAACAGCAGAAGAGGCAGCAAAACTTATTAAAAATGATGATACCGTTTTTATTGGCGGTTTCGTAGGCACTGTAGCTCCGGAAGCGGTTACAAAGGCAGTTGAAAAGAGATTCCTTGAAACAGGAGAGCCTAAAAATTTATATGCATACTTCGCAGCTGGCCAGGGCAACAGAGACGGCAGCCAGACAGACCATTTTGCACATGACGGAATGGTTAGACGTGTTGTTGGCGGACATTGGAATTTGATTCCAAAGCTTGGCGAAATGGCACTTGCAAACAAAATAGAGGCGTATAACTTCCCACAGGGAACGTTATCACAGCTTATAAGAGATACAGCAGCACATAAACCAGGTGTAATTACACATGTTGGCCTTAATACATATGTTGACCCACGTATTTCTGGTGGTAAACTTAACGACGTTACAAAAGAGGATTTAGTTGAGCTTATTACAATTGGCGGCGAGGAAAAACTTTTCTACAAAGCTATTCCTATTGACGTTTGCATTCTTAGAGCAAGCTATGCAGATGAATCTGGTAACGTAACTATGGAAAGAGAAGTTTGCACCCTTGAAACAACCTCAGCAGCACAGGCTACTAAAAACAATGGCGGTATCGTTATTGTTCAAGTAGAAAAAATTGTTAAAAACGGAACTCTTGACCCTAGACTTGTTAAGATTCCTAGAATTTATGTAGATGCAATTGTAGTTGCAGACCCTGCTGACCATGAGCAGTGCTTTAAATGCGCATATAACCCAGCACTTAGCGGTGAAATTGTAGTACCTCTTAACAGCATTGCAGCTGTACCTATGAGCACAAAGAAGATCATTGGCAGACGTGCAGCTATGGAACTTACTGAGGATACAGTTGTTAACCTTGGTATTGGTGTACCAGAATATATTTCAGCTGTAGCGAATGAAGAAGGTATTGGTGAATATTTCACGCTTACGGTTGAATCAGGACCAATCGGCGGTGTTCCACAGGGTGGTACACAGTTTGGCGCTGCTATTAATGCAGAGTGTATAATTGACCAGCCATATCAGTTCGACTTCTATGATGGCGGTGGTATTGACCTTGCATTCTTAGGCCTTGCAGAGGCTGACGAAGAGGGCAATATCAATGTTTCTAAATTTGGCCCAAGAATTGCAGGTTGTGGCGGCTTCATCAACATTACTCAAAATGCTAAAAAGACATTCTTCTGCGGAACATTTACAGCAGGCGGTCTTAAAACAAAATGCGAAGATGGTAAGCTTATAATTGTTCAAGAAGGAAAAGAGAAAAAGATGGTGAAGGCGGTTGAGCATATTACTTTTAGTGGTAACTATGCAAACAAAGTTGGCCAGCCTGTAAAATATATTACAGAAAGAGCTATTTTCGAGCTTAGAAAAGATGGTGTTCATCTTACAGAAGTAGCCCCTGGAATTGATATCCAAACACAGGTTCTTGATCTTATGGGATTTGTTCCTAAGATGGACGGCGGAGTTAAGCTTATGGACGAAAGAATTTTCAAAGATGAAATAATGGGTCTTGCTAAATAGAAACGCTTTTCATTAAATCAGTGTTTAAACAGTCCATTCAATAACAAAATTTCAAAGATAAGACGTCCCCATGCGTCTTATCTTTTTTTTGTGCAAATGCGTGTAAAAAGGTGCTATTGTTGCAAATAGACAAGTTTTAAGGTATTATAAATACAGAATAATGGTTGAATAAATTTAAGGTGGTGTACTTATGGCAATAGCATACCGATTGTTGCTGGTGGATGATGAAGAAGAAGTTCGCACAAGCATTATGCGTAAAATTGATTGGGAAAAAACCGGCTTTGCTGTTGTTGGAGATGCAGAAAATGGACAGGATGCACTGGAAAAAATAGACCTTCTTGAGCCTGATTTGGTACTTACAGATATTCGTATGCCCTACATGGATGGACTTACTTTAGCCAAGCGTATTCGCCAGCTTAGGCCATCTATTAAAATTATAATATTTTCGGGATATGACGATTTTGAATATGCTAAAGAAGCAATCAAGCTGAACATAATTGAATATATTTTAAAGCCTGTTAATGCTGAAGAGTTGACAGAAATTTTGTTGCGGATAAAAAACACCCTTGATGATGAGGTGGCACAGCTTAGGGATGTACATGCTCTAAGAGAAAGTTTTGTAAAAAATCTACCTATACTGCGTGAAAATTTCTTAAACAACCTAATAAGAGGCTGTGTTAAAGAAACCCAGATACCCTTATTGCTTAAGGAATATAGACTGGATTTAGGAAATGCTGAGTATTGGGCAGTTGCACAGATAAACATAGACCATACAGCGTCAAAAAATGATGAAAATCCTCTTGTTCAAGAGGAGGGCCTTATGCCGCTATCTGTTAAACGACTTTTGGATACCCATCTTGCAAGCTGCTGTAAATTTGCTAGTTTTCACAGGTCCTCAGGACTTTGTGCAGTTGTTGGTATGGAAAATTTAGATCAAATTTGCCAGATTATAACGGTGCTGAACGAAGTTTGCCGTGAAAGCCGAAGAATATTGGAACAGACACTTACCATTGGAATAGGGCAACCCTGCGCTTCCCTTGCTGACATTGAAAAAAGCTATTGTGAAGCCCACGAAGCCTCGGGCTATCATACAATTGCAGGGGCTGGAGATGTTATATATATAGCCGATGTTGAGCCTGAAAACAATGCAACACTTCACTTAGACAGTAAGGCAGAGGCGGATTTAGTATCGGTAATAAAATTTGGCATACGTCAAAATATAATAAGCTGTGTGCAGGAAATAACTGGACGCATGAAAAATGTGCGCCTGCATGAAAGCCAACATCAAGCCTATATTATAAGTGTGCTTAACGTTCTTTTGCAGATTATTCAGCGATATGAACTAGATGAGCAGGAAATATTTGGACAAAAGGCGGATTATTATGAAATACTGCTTGCCATACGTGATGCTGATACTTTGGAAAAATGGCTTACGGAAACCAGCCTTAGAATAAGTGCAAACCTTACCTGTGAACGGCAGGACAATACAAAAAACATGATTCGTGCTGCAAAAAAATATATCAGAGAAAACTATAGCAATTCAGAGTTTTCCCTTGAAATGATTTGTAGTTATTTACACATAAGTACCACATATTTTTCAACGGTGTTTAAGCGTGAGGTGGGGGAAAGCTATACCAGCTATCTTACCCGCATACGCCTTGAAAAAGCTGCAGAGATGCTTAGCATTACACAAGAGAAAACATACATTATTGCAAAGGAAGTTGGATATGACGAGCCAAACTATTTTGGCTACGTATTCAAAAAGAAATACGGCGTTTCTCCTAATAAATATAGGGGAAAGTGAGGATATAAATGGGTGAAGATAATTGGCTTGCACGTCTTAAGGCAAACTGGCAGAAGTATTACAGAAAGCTTAGTTTAAGCCAAATAATTTGGATTTCTTTTACAGTAACAGCGTTTACAGCAACGCTGTTCATTGGGTTGTCTTATTATGGGCGGTTTTCGGGTCAGGTTCAGCAAACGATACGTGAAGAAAATCAAAGCTTGATTGAACAGGTAAGCAACAACTGTGCCACATATATCAGAAACATGATGAAGGTTTCTGATTCATTGTATTACAGTGTTATTAAAAAAACGGACCTTGCAGAAGGTTCTCTTTCAGAGTCTTTTCAATTGCTTTACGATACTAATAAGGAAAATATTGAAAGCATTGCCTTGTTTTCTATGAGTGGTGAGCTTTTGGAAGCGGCACCGGCGGCAAAACTTCGTGATAATATGGATATTAAGAAACAGGAGTGGTATAGCCTTGCGGTTGGAAGTAGAGAGAATGTGCATTTTGCAAGCCCTACGGTGGAGAATCTTTTTGCAACGGGAAGTACAGAATACACTTGGGTTGTGCCTATGAGCCGTGCTGTGCAAATAACACGTAACAGCCATGTGCAATCGGGAGTTCTTGTTATAAATTTGCGTTACAGTGGTTTGCAGGATGTTTTCAGCAATGTACTTCTTGGTGAAAATGCCTATATTTACCTTACAGACAGCGGAGGGGAAATTTTATACCACCCTATGCAACAATTCATAAGTGGAGGACAGGTTCAGGAAAATAATTTAAATACTGTAAGCCTGAGAGACGGCAATTATGTAGATACTCTAAGTGGACAAAAGAGGGATATTGCTATAAAAACTGTGGGATATACAGGGTGGAAAATAGTAGGCGTTATTCCACAGGGAAGCGTTACATTAAGCACATTTAAAAGCAATTTGTTTGTTGTATTTTTAATGCTATTCTTTCTTACAGCGTTGGTGGTTATAAATTCGTATATTTCAAAACGGGTTTCATACCCTATACTAAAGTTGGAGCAATCTGTAAAGGAATTGGAGGATGGCAATTGGAATATACCCATACAGGCAACGGGGGTTTATGAGGTTCGGCATTTGGGTGTGGCCATAAGCAATATGGCGCTGCATATAAAGGAACTTATGCGTGATATCGTTAAAGAGCATGAGGCAAAGCGAAAAAGTGAACTTACAGCATTGCAAAACCAAATAAATCCACATTTTTTGTACAATACACTAGATATTATAGTTTGGATGATTGAGAACGAAAGGCAGGTAGAGGCGGTGCGTGTGGTTACGGCGCTTGCACGGTTTTTTCGTATAAGTTTAAGCCGAGGTGAAAATATAATAACGGTTGCGGACGAAATTGAGCATGTAAGGAATTACCTTACGATACAGGAAATGCGGTTTAAAAATCGCTTTCACTATACCTTTAATGTGGACAGCGCTGTGGAAGAATTGGGCACAATAAAGCTTATTTTACAGCCCATTGTGGAAAACTCAATCTATCACGCTATGGAGTTTATGGACGGAGATGGAGAAATAGAAATTAGGGCTTGGAAAGAGGACGGGAAGGTTAATTTTCTCGTAAGCGACAACGGCTGTGGCATGACTGAGGCAGAGGTGAAACGCCTGTTATATGGAGAACCTATTGTTTCGAAAAAAGGCTCAGGTGTTGGCGTTCGGAATGTGCAGGATAGGATTCAACTTTTGTTTGGTGAGGAGTACGGACTTTCAATAAAGTCAGAGCCTGATGAGGGTACAGAGGTGATTATAAATATGCCTGCGGTGGATTATAGCGACCTTGTAAAAAGGGGGCTGGAATAGATGAGTAAAAGAGGTATATTTTGGCTTGTTGCAATTGCAAGTATGCTTGTAATGCTGTTTTTAGCTTCATCAACAGATTGGCTTATTACGGAAAAGGCAGTGGAAATACATCAGGTGTCTGTGTTGGTAGATGCTGAGGATGACGACGGATGGGGCAACTTTAAAATGGGATTGGAACAGGCGTCACTGCACCAAAATGCAGACCTAAGCTTTATAACATTGTATGATGAAAAAGCGCCTGAACAGCAGGGTAAGCTCCTTTTAAGAGAGGTTAATAGTGGCGCCCAAGGGATTATATTATTGGCAGAGAATGCAGCCAACATGGAAAGAATGCTGGGGGATGTACCTGTAAATGTGCCAGTAGCTATATATGGTTCGACTGTGGATTCACCAAGGGTTAAGGCTGTACTTTGCCCAAGTTGGGTTAGTATGGCAAGGGATTTAGCAAAGGTGATAACGGAGGAAAATGGAACTAAATTAAAGGTTACCATTGTAACCACCACAAAAAATCGAACGAATGTGGAAACAATGAAAAACACAATGTTACAGACTATTACACAGTCTGGGGCAGAGGTTGGTTTAGTTCAATTACAAAGCCTTGATGATGCGCAGACACTGGTAGAGGGGCTTATTGCACAGGGTGGAAATATTGTGGTTACACCTGAACTTAATACCCTTGAGGCTTTGGCACAGAGTATTGGCGCACAGGCAGACAGTTTGCCCATTTACGGGGTTGGTTGGAGCGGAAGTATATGGCATGCAGTAGAAAATGGTGACATAAAGGCAACTGTTGCCTGCAATGACTATAACGGAGGATATTTGGCATTACAGGCACTTACTCAAATGCTTGATGGTACCGCAGGTAGTGAGGAAAGCCGTGAAATACCCTATGCAGTGGTGAACAAAGAAAATTTGTATAGCGATGAAATTGAAACAATGTTGTTTCCAATTTGGTAGTATTTATCTAAAAGCGGGTGAACTTATGGCGGATTTCAAAATTATAAATAAGCGAATGCCACTAATTGTGTTGTTAGCGGCAGTTATTTGCGCTGTTGCAGTAGGTACGGGCTTTCGTAAAAGTACAGCTCAGCAGAAAAAGAGTATTAAAATAGGTGTATCCATATACAAAAGCAATGATACATTTGTGAATACAATGATGGAAGCTATGGAGGCAAAGGCAAAAAAATTCGAAATTGAAACAGGAATTAAGGTAAGCCTTGATGTCTCCAGTGCAAAGGAAAACCAAAGAACTCAAAACGAGCAAATAAAACGCTACATATCCCTTGATTATGATGTTATATGTGTAAATTTGGTGGATCGCACAAATGCTTCGGCTGTTATTGAAGCCGCAATGGATAAAAATATTCCTATCGTATTTTTTAACAGGGAGCCTGTTGCAGAGGATATTTTTAGATGGGAAAATATTTATTATGTTGGAACTGATGCAAAGTCTACAGCAGTTTTGCAGGGGCAAATACTTATAGATGCTTATAAGAAAAACCCTGAAACCCTAGACAAAAACGGCGATGGAAAATTACAATATGTGATGCTTGAGGGAGAAATGGGTCATCAGGATTCAATAATACGTACAGAGTGGTCGGTGCAGACCCTTACGGACTATGGCATACCTATGGAAAAAATAGAAAGTGCAGCAGCAAACTGGGAACGAAGCCAAGGGGCGGCATTGATGGAACAATGGATAAATACTTATGGCAAGGAAATAGAGGTGGTGCTGTGTAATAACGATGACATGGCACTAGGTGCGGCAGATGCCCTTACTAAGGCAAATATAACCGATATTGCGGTAGTTGGAATTGATGCCACACAGGCAGGAGTTAAAGCTGTGGAGGAAGGAAACCTTTTGGGCACGGTGGACTGCAATGCGCAAAAACAGGGAGAAACTATTTTTGATATTTCGGCAGGTATTTGGTCTGATGGGAATGTACCAAGTAATGTGATGATAGAAAATAATAGGTACGTTCGTGCGCCTTTAACCAAGGTTACGCAGTAAAAAAATTATGCAATATGTATAGTTTTTTTGCAAAAATACTATAAAGTTGGACATAACGTAGGGAAATATCGAATAATTTTTATAGTGTATTGAAAAATATCTTATTTTTTTTCTGCCGCTAGCTGATATAATGTAAATATAGCAATTAAATAGAAAACGTGAATTGAGGGAAAATATTTTACGCTTTCTAAGGAAACACTGACTACATTAAACCGGTGTTTCCAAAAAAACAAGGAGAATAAAAGGAGGAATTACATTTATGAAAAAGAAAGTTTTAGCAACGGTTTTAGCAGCAATGATGGTGCTTTCACTTGCAGCTTGCACAGGTGGTTCAAAACCAGCTTCTTCAGCACCAGCAGCAGAAGCGCCAGCAGCAGAGGCTACAGCAGAAACACCAACAGTAGGCGTACTTATTTACAAATATGATGATACATATATTTCTACTGTACGTAATGCATTACAAACAGCATTAGATGGTAAAGCTGAGGTTATTATGCAAGACGGTAAGGGTGACCAGGCTACACAGAATGACCAGCTTGACGTTTTAATTGAAAAAGGCGTTAATGTTCTTTGTGTTAATATGGTAGATGCCAAAGCAGCTTCAGGCGTTGTAGAAAAAGCGAAAGCAGCAGGTATTCCTACAGTATTCTTTAACAGAGAGCCTGATGCAGAAGTAGTAAAATCCTATGATAAAGCAGTATTTATTGGCACAAATGCAGCAGATGCTGGTAAAATGCAGGGCGATATTGTTAAGGACCTTTTTGATGCAAATCCAGCGTACGATATTAATGGCGATGGCAAAGTACAGTATGTTATGTTCCAGGGTGAACCTGACAATCCAGAAGCCATTGCACGTACAAAATATAGTGTAGACAAAGCTGTTGAAAACGGCGTACAGATGGAGCAGGTTGGTGAAATTCAGGTTTGTAACTGGGATACAGAACTGGCTCAGAAAGCTATGGAAGCTATCCTTGCAGCAAACGAAGGAAAAATTGAATTAGTACTTGCAAACAATGATGGTATGGCAATTGGTTGTATTGCAGCACTTACAAACATTGGCTACAATGTTGAAGGCGGCGACAAATTTGTACCTGTAGTTGGTGTTGATGCTACAGATGCAGCTGTAGACGCCATTGCAAAAGGCACAATGAGCGCAACTGTTCTTCAGGACGGTGAAGCTATGGGTAATGCAATTGCTGATGTTGCACTGAATGCTGCTTCAGGTGCGGACTTCCTTGAAGGCACAAGCTATGAGTTTGATGAATCAGGCGTTGCAGTACGTATTCCTTATGCACCTTACACAGGTAAATAACACAATATAAAAACAAGCTAATGCGGGTCGCACAGTGGGATTATTCCGCTGTGCGATTTGTAATAACCGGAAGTGTGGTGAAATTGTCATATGGCAGATACTTATTTATTGGAAATGAACGATATTGAAAAGCAGTTCCCAGGGGTTAAGGCATTAGACCACGCCAAGCTAAAGCTTCGTGCTGGAACCGTACATGCCCTTATGGGTGAGAACGGTGCAGGCAAGTCCACACTGATGAAATGCCTGTTTGGCATTTACAAGGCAGATGCAGGGCAAATTATCATTAATGGCAAGGAACCAAATTTTACAGGACCGAAAAATGCCTTGGATAACGGCGTTGCAATGGTGCATCAAGAACTTAACCAAGTTCTAAAACGCAGCGTTATGGAAAACATCTGGCTTGGACGTTTTCCTAAAAGATACGGACTTATAGACCATAAATTAATGTTTGATAAAACAAAAGAAGTATTTGATGAGCTTGATATTCCTGTGGACCCACGTACAATGATAGGAAAATTAAGCGTTTCTCAGCGCCAAATGGTGGAAATTGCTAAAGCAGTTTCCTATAACGCAAAAATATTAGTGTTAGACGAGCCTACCTCATCTCTTACACAGGAGGAGGTTGAGCATTTATTTGTTATTATAAATAAACTGCGTGACCGTGGTGTTGCCATGGTTTACATAAGTCATAAAATGGAAGAAATTCTTCGTATTTCAAACGAAGTTACAATAATGCGTGACGGACAGTGGATTGCTACTGAAAAAGCCGCAGACTTAACTACAGATAAAATTATTAAACTTATGGTAGGGCGAGACCTAACCGAGAGGTTTCCGCCAAAAACCAATGTACCTGGAGATGTAGTAATGGATGTTAAAAATCTTACAGGTAAATATATGCCTAGCTGTAAGGATGTAAACTTTCAGCTTAGAAAAGGCGAAATTTTAGGCGTTGCTGGTTTGGTAGGCAGCCGAAGAACTGAACTTTTAGAAACTATTTTTGGCATTGCCCACCACGAGAGTGGTGAAATTATTAAAGATGGCAAGGTTGTAAACAATAAAGACAGCCGTGCAGCCATTAAAAATGGGTTTGCCATGCTTACAGAAGAAAGACGTGCAACAGGTATATTTAGTGGCATGAGCATCACATTCAACTCGGTAATTGCCAATATAGAAAAATATAAAACAACAGGTCTATTATCTAATAGAAGAATGAGTGCCGACACAAAATGGGTGATAGACAGCATGCGTGTTAAAACCCCTTCACAGCGCACAGCAATACGCTCACTTTCAGGCGGAAATCAGCAAAAGGTTATTTTAGGCAGATGGCTACTTACAAAGCCGGATATTTTGCTTTTGGATGAGCCAACAAGAGGTATTGACGTTGGTGCGAAGTACGAAATTTATCAGCTTATTATAAACCTTGCAAATGAAGGAAAAAGCGTTATTGTGGTTTCATCTGAAATGCCTGAACTTTTAGGTATTTGTGACCGAATTATGGTTATGAGCAATGGACATCTATCTGGGATACTTGATATTAAGGATGCCACGCAGGAAGAGATAATGCGTTTGGCAGCGCAGTATATTTAAGCAAGGTTGCCAAATTAAAGGAGGTACAACATGGAGGAAATCAAAAAAACAAACGGTAGAAATTGGCAAGAATTTTTGCTGGATTATGCTCTGTATTTCATATTGGGATTGATGATTATTGGCGTTGTTATTGCAGACCATTCCTTTTTATCCGTTAACAATATGTTGAAAATTTTGGCGCAAGCCTCAACCCGTGGTATACTTGCACTTGGTGTTGCAGGCATGATTGTTTTGGCAGGTACAGACCTTTCAGCGGGACGTATACTTGGCTGTGGAGCGGCTGTTTCGGCTTCACTGTTGCAAAGTGTTACATATGCATCACGTATGTATCCAAATATTACAGAGCCTATTAATATGTTTATTCCACTAATTTTATCAATTTTAGTATGTACATTTTTTTGTGCAATTAACGGTTTTGGTGTGGCAAAGCTTCATATGCATGCATTCATTATTTCCCTTGGTACACAGCTTATTGCTTATGGCGTTCTGTGTTTATACATTGATAGCCAAAAAGGTGGTGCACAGCCTATTGCCAGCCTTGATTCAAGATATATAGAACTGGTAAACGGCAAAATAGGTGGCTTTTTCCCATACCTTATAATATATCTAGCTATTTGTGCCGCAATTATGTGGGTAGTTTGGAACAAAACCACATTGGGTAAAAATATGTTTGCCATTGGCGGTAATAAAGAGGCGGCGGCAGTTTCTGGTGTTAACGTAGCAAAAAATATTATGGGTGTTTACATTGTGGCTGGAATTCTTTACGGTATTGCTTCTTTTCTTGAGGCAGGGCGTGTTCAGTCAGTAACAACATCTACAGGCCTTAATTACGATTTGGACGCAATTTCTGGTTGTGTTATTGGTGGTGTGTCATTCTCGGGTGGTGTTGGTACAGTACCAGGGATACTGATAGGTGTAATAATTTTGCAGGTTATTAACTATAGTCTTTACTACCTCGGTGTAAATCCTTATTTCCAATTTATAATTAAAGGGTTGATTATTATACTTGCCGTAGCAATTGATGTACGTAAGTATATAGCTAAAAAGTAAATATAAATAATACTAAGTTCCTCTGGCCGTTTGGTTAGGGGAACTGTTGTACTTACAAAGGAGTTAAATTTATGATGGATACTCAAAAGAATGATTTTTCACCGTTATCAGAAGAAAGACTACTTAATAAACAGATGGAACTTGAAGAAAAAGAACAGCAGCTAGGTAAAAAAGAAAAGGAATTGAGTATTTTAGAAGCGGCAGTAACAGGAGCAAAATATAATATGTATGATAAAATAAATGTGTCTCTTAAAACAATGGATTATGTTATAATAGTGTTGGGTGTGGCTTTGGTTATTGCCTTGGCTGCAGCATTCATAATGCGATAAATTTGAAAATAAGCAGGAGGAAAATTTTATGCCTGATATAATAAAAAATAATGTTACAGACAAAACCTTGTCTTCGGTTTATCCACGGTTTTTGGAGGCGCCCCAATTTTACCGTGATAGGATAAATACGGTATGCACAGGGTTTATTAATACCTTTGGAGAAAAGGAAAATATACGTATTTTTAGCGCACCAGGGCGCACTGAAATTGGTGGAAACCACACAGACCATCAGCATGGATGCGTGCTGGCGGCAGGTATAGATTTGGATATACTAGGTGCGGCAGCGCCTAATGGAAGAAAGGAAATTTGTTTTTTCTCAGAAGGATATGGTATGGAAATAATCGACCTTACTTTTATGGGTGTGCAGAAAGAAGAATTAAATACATCAGCTTCACTCATAAGGGGTATTGCGGCAAGGCTTACACAAAAAGGCTTTACAATAGAAGGATTTGATGTGTATGCAATATCTAACGTGCTTAAAGGCTCGGGACTTAGTTCTTCGGCGGCATTTGAGGTGCTTATAGGCACAATAATGAACGGACTTTTTTGCAATAATCAGGTGAGTGCAGTGGAAATAGCACAAATAGGGCAATATGCTGAAAATGTTTACTTTGGCAAGCCAAGTGGGCTTATGGACCAAATGGCATCATCAGTGGGAAACATAGTTGCCATTGATTTTTTGGACACGGAGAAGCCAATTGTAAAAAAAATTGATTTTGATTTTGCAAAAACGGGCTATAGTCTGTGTATCATAGACTCCGGGGTAGACCATGCCGATTTAACCGATGAATATGCCGCTATACCCAAGGAAATGAAGGCTGTTGCTGGTTGTTTTAACAAAGAATATCTAAGGCAGGTGGATAAGGGAGTCTTAATTGAGAATATAGTAAATGTACGTAAAGTTGTTGGAGATAGAGCCGTGCTTCGTGCGTTGCATTTTTATGAGGACAATGACAAAGCTGTTGTTGAGGCAAATCAGTTGGCAGAAGGAGATTTTCACGGATTTTTACAGACGGTTAGAAAGTCGGGATATTCTTCCTACATGTATTTGCAAAACGTATGCGTTACAGGAAGCATAAAGCATCAAGATGTGGCATATGCCTTGGCTGTATGTGATGATTTGCTTGGTGAAAGAGGAGCGTTCCGTGTACATGGGGGAGGTTTTGCAGGCACAGTGCAAGCCTTTGTACCAGATGATATGCTAAGTGAATTTAAAACAACCGCAGAAAAAATGATAGGCAATGATTGTTGCCATGTGCTTAGCATAAGACCTGTTGGCGGAGTGGAGTTAACAAAGAGCAATTCAAAATAATGAAAAATAGATTGTAAAGGTTCATAGGAGGGAAAATAATGACTATTTTAGTTTTAGGTGGAGCTGGATATATTGGCTCTCATACAGTACGTGCTTTATGTGAACAAGGAACGGATGTGGTAGTAGCAGACAATTTGGCAACAGGATACCGCAGTGCAGTGCACCCCAATGCTAGGTTTTATGAGGGAGATATAAGTGACAGACAGTTTTTAGATAGATTGTTTGCCAAAGAAAAAATTGATGCAGTTATTCATTTTGCGGCATATTCATTGGTGGGTGAAAGCGTTACAAACCCACTTAAATACTATTCAAATAACCTTTGTGGAACAAAAGTGCTTTTAGAAAGCATGGTTGCAAACGGCATAGATAAAATTGTGTTTTCCTCTACAGCGGCAACCTATGGTGAACCTGAAAGAGTGCCTATTATGGAAACCGACCGAACTGAGCCAACAAATCCATATGGTGAAACCAAGCTTTCTATGGAGAAAATGTTTAAATGGACTGGCAATGCCCACGGACTAAGATTTGTTTCTCTTCGATATTTTAATGCTTGCGGTGCAGACGAAAGCGGAGAAATAGGGGAGGCACATAATCCTGAAAGCCACCTTATTCCCCTTATTTTGCAAGTTCCAAACGGGAAGCGAGAGGCTATAAGCATTTATGGTACGGATTATCCTACAAAGGACGGCACTTGCGTGCGTGATTATATACATGTAACTGACCTTGCACAGGCGCATATTTTGGCTGTGGAATATCTTGAAAATGGTGGCAAAAGTGATATATTTAACCTTGGCAACGGCGTAGGATTTACGGTAAAAGAGGTTATAGATACGGCACGCAGGGTTACAAATCATCCAATACCAGCTGTTGAAACGCCAAGACGTGACGGCGACCCTGCACAGCTTATTGCCTCCAGTGAAAAGGCAAAAACAATTTTAGGGTGGCAGCCACAGCACGAAAGTTTGGAAGAAATTATTTCATCAGCATGGAATTGGCATAAAAATCATCCAACAGGGTATTAACACAGGGGGTGTGTTAAGTGGTTTACACGGCAATTAAACAGCTTATTAACTATGGTCTTGAAAAGGAACTTTTAGAAAAAGAGGATATATGCTTTGCAACAAACCAGCTACTTGAGGCGCTTGGGCTTACAGAATTTATACCACCCGAGGGTGATGTTGAACAGGCGGAGTTGGAGGAAATTCTAAATGTTATTTTAGATGATGCATGTAACCGTGGCGTTATAGAAAACAGCATTGTATACCGTGATTTATTAGATACAAAACTAATGGGTATTATTACGCCACTTCCAAGCACTGTAATAAAAAAGTTCAACTTGTTGTACGAAAAAGACCCGAAAATTGCAACAGATTGGTATTATGACTTTAGCCAGAATACAGACTATATACGTCGTTATCGAATATTAAAGGACGTTAAATGGATAACCCAAACGCAGTATGGTGAACTAGACATCACCATAAATTTATCTAAGCCAGAAAAAGACCCAGTGGCGATTGCGGCGGCGAAAAATGCACCTCAAAGCGGATATCCAAAATGTTTGCTTTGCCGTGAAAATGAGGGATATAGTGGACGGCTTAATCATCCAGCAAGACAAAACCATCGTGTAATACCTATTACAATGGCATCACAGGAGTGGTTTTTTCAGTATTCCCCCTATGTTTATTACAATGAGCATTGCATAGCCTTTAACAGCCAGCATATTCCTATGAAAATAGATAGAACTGCTTTTGAAAAAATGTTCGATTTCATAAAGCTTTTTCCCCATTATTTTATTGGCTCGAATGCAGATTTACCCATTGTGGGTGGGTCTATTTTGGCGCATGACCATTTTCAGGGTGGACATTACACCTTTGCAATGGAAAAAGCAGAAATTGAAACAAAATATGAAATACAGGGCTTTGAGGATGTTGAGGTTGGTATTGTTAACTGGCCAATGTCGGTGATACGTATACGCCATAAGGTGGATAAACGGCTTATTTCTATGGCAGATTATATACTGAACAAATGGCGTGGCTACACAGATGAAAGTGCGTTTATTTACGCACAGACCGATGGTGAACCGCACAACACCATAACACCTATTGCACGTATGCGTGATGGAAAATTTGAGATGGATTTGGTGCTTAGAAATAATATTACTACCACAGAGCATCCATTGGGGGTTTACCATCCACATGAACAGCTTCACCATATAAAGAAGGAAAATATTGGGCTTATAGAAGTTATGGGGCTTGCGGTATTGCCGTCACGCTTAAAAGACGAACTTGCTGCCCTTAAAGTGGCTATAATTAATGGCAGTGATTTATTTGCAGAAGATTCCACGGCAAAGCATGCCCAATGGGCAACGCACTTTTTAAAGAAATATAATGATATTTCAGAGGACAAGCTGGAGGACATTATAAAAAATGAGGTTGGACTTGTATTTGCCAAGGTATTAGAAGATGCAGGGGTTTACAAACGTACCCAGCAAGGCAAAAATGCTTTTGAGAGATTTATTACATTATGCGGTGGCAAAAGGTTAGGTTAGGTGAAAAATGAAGGATAAAATATATTTGTTTGGTGTAGATGTTGGTGGCACTGGCATTAAAATAGGTCTGTTTAAAAACGATGGAGAACTTGTTGAAAAGTGGGAAATACCAACTAACGTAAGTAATAGCGGAAATGAAATATTGCCTGATATTGCAAAGGCATTAAAAGGCAAAATGAAAGAAAGAGGACTTACAGAAGAAGAAATGATAGGCGTTGGCATTGGTGTGCCTGGGCCAGTTGATGAAAAGGGCGTAGTCCATCGCTGTGTAAACCTTGGTTGGGGCACTTTTTCTATTGTTGATTGCTTGAGTGAGCTTATTAATATGCCTATTAAGGCAGGGAATGACGCCAACGTTGCTGCGCTTGGAGAGATGTGGAAAGGCTGCGCAATGGGTTGCAGTAGCCTTGTTTTTATAACTCTTGGCACAGGAATAGGCGGCGGCGTGATTGTTGACAAAAAAGTAGTGACAGGTGAAAACGGAAGCGGCGGCGAAATAGGGCATATAACTGTAAATATAGAGGAAGAGGCAATTTGTAATTGTGGTAAGCAAGGCTGTGTAGAGCAGTATGCTTCGGCTACTGGCATGGTTCGGATGGCGAAAAAAATGATTGAAGAGGGAAAAGTAAAATCTTCCCTTGATATAAGAAAACATCTAACAGCAAAATCAATTGTAGATGAGGCAAAAAAAGGTGACGCTGTTGCCTTGCAGGTTGTAGACATTATGGGAAAAACCCTTGGGCTTGCCCTTGGAGCAGCTACTTGTATGGTAGACCCTCAGGTTATTTTAATAGGAGGAGGAGTATCCAAGGCAGGAGATATTGTTCTGGAGGCAATTGAAAAACATTACCGCATGTATGCTTTTCATGCAACAAGAAGTACACCAATTAAACTGGCAACACTAGGTAACGACGCTGGCATATACGGCGCAGCAAGACAGCTTTTGTAAGGAGAGAATAATATGGCTTACATAACAAAAACTTCCTTTGGACAAACTAAACAGGGTGAACAAGTAGATATGTATACCCTTAAAAACAAGCTAAACACACAGGTAGATATCATCACATATGGTGCGGCAGTTCGCAGTTTGCGTTTAAATGGCAGCATAGATGTTGTACTGGGGTATGACACCATAGACGAGTATGAGAAACAGGACAAGTATATGGGTGCTATTGTTGGGCGTGTTGCAAACCGCATAGGCGGTGGTGAATTTATTCTTAATGGCAGAAAATATACCCTTTGCTGTAACAACGGGCCAAATCATCTTCATGGTGGAAATAAAGGCTTTGATAAACGGATTTGGAGCGCAGAGGAAGAAAATGGAGAGCTTTGGCTATCTTATTTTAGTGAGGATGGGGAGGAAGGGTATCCAGGAAACCTTCAGGTGCTGATAAAATATAGCCTTAGCGACGAAAATGAATTTACTATAACCTACGGCGCACAGGGTGACGAGGATACCCTTGTAAACCTTTCAAGCCATTGCTATTTCAACCTTTCTGGCCATGAGGACGGAAATATTTATAACCATGACATGCAAATTTTTGCATCAAAATATACTCAAAATGACGAAAATTGTTTGCCCACAGGGGTAATAGCCGATGTTTACCAAACCCCAATGGATTTTAAGGTTCCTAAAAAAATAGGAAAAGATATTTATGAAGATTACCAACAGCTTAAAAATGCTTGTGGGTACGACCATAATTGGGTTTTGGACAAGAGTGAAAGTGATTTCTGCCTTTGTGCAAAAGTAACAGATGATAAAACCAAGGTGGGCATGGAGGTTTATACAACTCAAAAAGGTGTTCAGTTTTATAGCGGAAACTTTTTGGACGGGGAGGTTAAAGGTAAAAATGGCACAGTGTATAAAAAACACAGCGGTTTTTGCTTGGAAACCCAAGGCTTTCCCAATGCCACGTCTTTTGAACATTTTCCGAAAATTGTACTTAAAAAAGGCGAGATCTATAAGCATAAAACCATGTTCAAATTTTTGACCTTATAAAATAAATATATTTACTGTTATAAAATTAAAATCTGGAGGAACAATATGAAGGTAGTTGTTGCGGTAGACTCGTTTAAAGGCAGTGTTTCATCTATAGAGGCAGGAGAGGCTGTTAGGGATGGCATACTTTTAGTTAAGCCCGATGCCGATGTGCAAGTACTTGCGTTGGCAGATGGTGGCGAGGGCACGGTGGACGCCCTTGTAAGAGGAATGCACGGTAGGTACGAAGAGGCTTTGGTTACAGCACCACTTGGAGGAAAAGTTAATTGCAAGTACGGAATAATAGGCAATGGAGATACAGCGGTTATAGAAATGGCAGGGGCTTCGGGACTTACGTTGGTTAAAAGGGAAGAACTGAATCCCCTAAAGGCTACCTCCTATGGCACAGGTGAGGTTATTAAGGACGCTATTTCAAAGGGCTGCACAAAGTTTGTTATAGGAATAGGTGGAAGTGCAACCAATGACGGTGGTGTTGGAATGCTTCAGGCACTTGGTTTTAGCTTCCTAAACGCAGAGGGAAGTGAAATTGGTGCTGGTGGCGGCGAGTTAGGCTCAATAGTAAAAATTGACTGCAAAAATGCAATGCCTCAACTTAAAGATTGTTCATTTAAAATTGCTTGCGATGTAAATAACCCACTTTGTGGAAGTCTTGGTGCATCAGCAATTTATGGCCCGCAAAAAGGGGCTACGCCACAGCATATAAAAATACTTGACGCAGGGCTTAGTAATCTTGCTGATGTTGTTAACAAAACTTTCGGCAGTGACCAACGCAATTTTCCAGGGTCAGGTGCGGCGGGAGGAATGGGCTTTGGTTTTATATCTTTCCTTAATAGCACACTTGAATCGGGCATAGAAATTGTTCTGGATGAAATAAATTTTGACAGCATTGTTGATGGGAGCGACCTTGTGGTTACAGGCGAGGGCAGTATTGATGCACAAACTGCCATGGGGAAAGCACCAGTAGGGGTTGCACGCCGTGGGAAAAAACATGGGGCAAGGGTTTTTGCCATTGCTGGCTGTATAACCGAGGATGCAGTTCAATGCAATGAAGAGGGAATAGATGGAATTTTTTGCATTGCAAACAAGGCGATGAGCCTTAATGAGGCAATGGAAAATGCGATTGCCAGAAAAAATATAACAGCTTTGGTACGGCAAATAATTAACTTTGCCTACGGCAATTGAAAAAATAATAAAATAAAATTGAAGAGAAAGAAACTCTAATTTAATGTATTGAGAAAATCAATTATGTGGGGAAAAGGGATGGTTTTGTGGAATTTTCTTGACAAATATACGACAGCATAATAAAGTAGTAATGGAAACTACATGATGAAGTGTATTTTATCGGGAGAGAGCTATGAATAAAATTATTATAACAACTGAAAGTTGTTCTGACTTAACAGAGGAAATGATTGATAAACACGGTGTTTATACTATCCCTATGCATATTGTTTTTGAAACAGAAACCTTTAAAGATGGAACGATACCCGTGCAGTATATATACAATTACTTTGAAAAAACCAAGAAAGTACCGAAAACAAGTGCTGTAAACCCGTCAGAGTTTACAGATTTTTTTGAAAAGATTTCAAAAGAAAATCAAGGCGCATCAATTATCCATATAGGCTATTCTTCAGAATGCTCGTGCACTTATCAAAATGCTGTAATAGGAATTGGTGAAAGCCAAAATGCAGACGTACACCTTATAGACTCTAAAAATGTATCTGGAGGTGCTGGAAACATTACAATGCTTGCAGTTAAGCTTAGGGATGAAAACCCACAGTTAACGGCAGATGAATTGACAGAAAAGATTAAAGCCTACGTTCCACGTATTGTTACAAGTTTTGTGCCAGACCGCTTGGAGTATTTGGTAGCAGGTGGTAGGGTATCTAATGCAGCAGCTATTGGGGCATCTATTTTGCGAATAAAGCCTCGTATAGACATTATTGGCGGAAAACTTGTTGCTACAAAAAAATATAGAGGTTCAATGGTAAGGGTTGCACATAAATTTGCAGAAGACTTTGTGCAAAGCAGAAACCTTAGCCGTGAGGTTATATACATTATGTATGCTATCGGGGCCGATGAAAATATTATAAATAAAATGAAGAGATATTTTATTGAACAGGGATTTAAGAATGTTGTAATTTTACACACAGGCTGTGTAATGTCTACCCATGGCGGCCAGGGGGCAATTGGCATTTCAGCTATAGAAAATATTTAAAAAGCTAATAGATAAAATTTAAAGCCTCAAAGCATTGTATTTATGTGCATCGTTTTTAAAATGATGGTAATGAATATAGCCTTGGAGGTTTTTTTATACAGAAGGTACGGCTTATGTTGATTAATTTTAGAAAATTTGTTACAATTATATATAAAATGGGTGAATTTACTACTATAAAGAATGGTAAACTGAAGGTTATAACAATATTGCAATTAAAAGGAAGGTTACAGTTTACTTGTTTTTCGTAAGATGGTATAATAAATGTAACTTGGTATGTTGAAAAATATACTTTTTGTTTATAGAAGTTTTAACAAAATAGAGGTAAGGGATAAATTGATACTATTATGAGGTTATAATTTAACTTTAATCTGTTAAAAATATTAAAAATTAAGGGGGGCTGGAGTTGTTAGATAAGGAGAATGTAGAAAATGAAACATTGGAAAAATCTATTTTAGACGACCCAGTGTTAAAAAAAATGGGTCTTAGCAGCATTAATGAGTTACCAACGGATGAAGCGGATAAAAAAACCACAGTACCTCGGGATAAATCTGCTGAAGCAATGATAAAGGAAAAACTTTTGGAACAGTCGCTTTATTCTACAAACGGTGATGAAAAAAAGTCTATGCCACAAATGGATGGAATTTCATCATCAAATATAGAAAAGGACGAGGGTCAGGCGGCAATTGTTAATATATTAGTTGACCGCGATAAAATGAAGGCAAAAATTAAATTGTCTGCTCCAGGCCCAAATGGTAAAACTCTAACGGAGGAAGATATATTAAAAAGTCTTGAAGAATATGGTATAACCCATGGAATTCAGGAAAAATACATAACCCGTCTCGCTAAATTCCCAGTCTATGGAATTACGTTTTTAGTTGCAGAGGGAATTCCGCCTGTGGACGGTACTGATGGAGAGTTAATTTGCCACTTTGAAAATAAGAATAAAAGCGAATATGATGAAAAGAAAGACAAAGATTATAAAAATCTTTCAAATATTCATCAGGTGGCTAAAGATGAACTGCTTTGTGATATTATTTTGCCCACAGAAGCAGTTGATGGCTGTGATGTTTATGGTACGGTTATTCCAGGCAAAAAGGGAAAGATTGTGTCTTCGCCTAATGGAAATAATACCTATTTATCGGAGGATAAATTGCAGTTGTTTTCTGCTTGTGACGGACATGCCAAAAGAGTAGGGACAAAAGTTTCGGTACAAAATGTAATGACAGTTGAAAATGTAGACTATGCCACAGGCAATATAAAATTTCTTGGAGATGTTACCATTAAAGGGGATGTGCGAGAGGGCTTTTCTGTTCAATCTGGAGGAAGCATTGTAATTTTTGGCAGTGTTGAGGAAAATGTAATTTTAGAAGCAGAAAGTGACATTACAATAAAAAAGGGTGTAAATGGAAAAGGCGGACGTATTTCTGCAAATGGAATCCTTACGGTAGGTTATTTGCAGGCGGCTGAGGTTAAGATTAAGCAAGATATTTTTGTGGATTCCGTAATTAATTCTAACATTGAGTGTGGTGGCAGCATAAAGGCAAGTGGCAGAGGCGGACGTATTATTGGCGGTTTTTGTAAGGTGAATAAGGATGTGCGGGCTAACCAATTAGGCAATGAGTCTAATATACCAACGTCTATAGAGATAGTTGGGCCATATCATTTGTCTAGTCAAAAGTTGGAGTTGGAAACCAGTATATCACAAAATGATGAAAATATTAAAAAACTGGATACAATTATTTCACTTATTAATAGTGGCAAAGCAGATGGAAGTCCGGTTGAAAATCGTAAAAAGGTATTGCAAATGATGGGAGTTAAACGGCAGTTAGAAGCTGAAATAACAAACTTAATGGCACAGGTTAGCTTAATTTCTTCCCAGATAAACGATCATTCAGAAGGGCGTGTATATGTGGAAGGAACTATGCATAGTAATGTGCATATAAATATTGACGGCCTTATGTACCACAATAGTGATGTTAAGTATAGATGCACAGTTTACAAAAATGACGACAAGGTGGGCATTTTGCAGTAAGTGCTGTGAGGGTACTTTTTGCAGTCAAAATGAAGGAGTGGAAGGATGGGTATTAATAAGAAAAGATTATCTCGTTTTAGTATACTTGGCATTTTGGGTGTGGCAAGTGTATGTTTACAGAAAGTTGCATTTGCAGCACAATTAAAAACTGAAACGGTGCAAAATAAAGGGGGAAATACTGCGCTTTTAGCAATGGCGGTTATTATTGCAGTATGTTTAATTGCGGCGGTTTATTTCTTTTGGCAGTATAGAAAAAAAGAAAAGGAAGTACAGCGAATATTCTATTATGATGTAGTTTCACAATTGCCAAACAAGGCATTTATTTATGAATACATAAGCAGATTGCCGAGTAAAGCGAAGAGATATGTATTTATAATGATTTCTATTGATGATTTTGAGGAGCTTAACGGTTTGTTTGGGCAGGAAACAAGAGAGTTTATGTACCAGCACCTGGCAGAAAATCTTTCGGAAGAAATTGAAGAAGATGAAGTTTTATGCAGTATATCAAATAGTACATATGGTTTGCTTCTTAAGAGTGAGAGCCATCAAAACATTATTGACCGTTTTGGCGATATATTGAGAAAAATTGAAGACACAAGCGTAAGGGATGAAATCTCAAAATATTCTTATCACTGCAAATTTTACGGTGGAATATATGAAATTACAGGAGAGGAAACCGACTTTGATGAAATCTTCAATAGGTGCAGCCTTGCATTAACAAAAGCAAATCATCAGGGAAATTTGAAATATCAATTTTTTGATTCCACTATGCAAAATGAGCTGAAACAAAAAAGGCAACTGATGGCAGACATTGAAGATGCCTTTGAGAAAAAAGAGATTAAACCATATTTTCAGCCACAGTATGACATTGAGGAGAAAACGGTTTGTGGTGCTGAATTGCTTGCAAGATGGGAACATCCTACGGAAGGGCTTATACGGGCTACGGATTTTATTTCGCTTTTAGAGGTTAACGGAAAAATTTTGGATTTGGATTTGTTTATATTTGAAGAGGCCTGTAAGCAAATTAAAAAATGGGTGGAAAGTGAACGAATGCCAGTGCCAATTTGGATTAATATTTTCCAGCATAATTTGTATGAAACCCAGTTTATAGACAAGGTTTTTGCATTAACTGAAAGATACGGTGTGCCTCAAAGGCTGTTAGGTTTTGAAATACGTGCCAACTTGCTGGCAATAGAAAATATGGAAATTCTGGAAACAATACAGCGTTACCATGAACGTGGATTTTTAGTTTGTGTAGACAGATTTGAACCGTCATCGCCTATGTCAATACTTTATAACTATCCGTTGGATAGGGTAAAGATTACAAGTGAATATTTGGAACTGTCAAAACGTTCTGCACGTGTTAAGAAGGGGCTTCAAAATTTAATTAGCTTTAGCAAACAGCTTAATATTACAACTTGCGGCAAAGGGGTTCAAACAAATACAGATGAAGAACTGCTTAAAGAGGTGGAATGCGAGGCTGTACAGGGTGATTTTTATGGTGATGCCTGCGATATGAAGAAGTTTGAAGAAATAATTTTTTAAACGAATATGAATTTTTCTGGTAATACTAAGGGAAAAACTGCTTTTTTAAAATTATATTTTCTAAACATGCTATAGAAAGTCTGAAATTTAAAATTAAACACCTGTAAAACAGTGTTAATAAACCAACACTGCTTTACAGGTGTTTTTAAAGTATATCGTTCTTTTGTTTTAAGCCTCTGGCAGAAAGAATGTAAACGCTGTTCCTTCATCGATAGCGCTTTCAACAACTATAGTGCCATTATGCTTTTCTATAATCCATTTAACCATGGCAAGGCCTAGCCCAGAACTTCCGTTATTATTGCTTCGGGAAGAATCGACCTGAAAAAATCTATCCCAAATTTTAGTCAAATACTCAGGGGCAATGCCAATACCATTATCGGAAATTTTACCTTGCACACTTCCATTAATACGGTGCAAAGAAATTTTAACCTTACCGCCTTGTTTACCATATTGCACAGCATTTGACATAAGGTTTATCAGCATTCGCATAATAAGGGTTTGGTCGGCGTTTATGTAAATATCACTGTCGATATCATCTATAAATTCGATATTTTTTTTATTGTCCATTACCTCCATTTCCTCAATAACCATTTGCATTGTTTCGCTTAAATTAAGGTTTTCAAGGTTAATTGCTTGCTTGTTATTGTCTGTTCTTGCCAGCATAAGCAGTTCGCTTATAAGGTTAGACATCTTTTTGGATTGTCGCAAAATCACTTTAAGAGAATCCACTTTTTCCTCATTATCCTCCTGTAACAAAAGGTATTCGCACTGCGAAATTATTACCGCTGTGGGCGTTCTTAACTCATGTGAGGCATCACAAGTAAATTGCCGTTCATTATCAAAAGACTTCTGTAAACGCTCAAACATTTTGTCAAAGGTTTCTGCAAGAACAGATATTTCATCATGAGCATGGGTATCGCCATAGATAGAAATTCGCTTGGATAAATCCATTCCGCCTGAAATTTCGTTGGCGGCAGAGGTTATTTTTGATACAGGGGCAAAAGCCCTTTTTGTAATTAAATATCCGCCCAGTGCAGTAAAAAATGCAATAAATGGAAAAATAATAAGAGTAAGCTTTACCATGGATTTGCTTGCAATGTTTTCAGAATTGGCAGGGATTATTCCCCTTGCCCAAAGGTCATCGTGACGTTTGAAGTTTAAAAAGTAATCGTAAACGTAATATTTTGTACCATTGTCTTCAATTATTTGCAGACGTCTGTCTTTAAACTCGGCATAAGTTGAATCTATTAAGATAGCGTTTTTTTTGCTGAAACATACATTGTTATTTGTGTCATAAATAACCACATCAACGCCCTTGCTATTTTTAAATTCTGGGCTTATTTTTATTAGCCCTTTATCATCATAGCTTACAGAAGAAAATGCCCATTCTACTGCATTTGTAAGGCGCATACGCAGTATGGATTCAGTCATTTTGTTGGAACTTATTATAAGTACAGCAATAAAAATGCCGGTTAATGCTGCAACAAATACAGTGTACCAAAGTGTAACCTTCAGTTTTATAGATAGCTTTTTCATATTATTCCACCCTTAAAACGTACCCCAAATTTCTAATGGTCTGTATTAGCTTCACGTCAAAATCATCATCTATTTTTTTACGCAGATAACGTATGTAAACCTTTATCACATTACTTACGCCATCATAGTCATAGTTCCATATGTGCTGTTCTATTTTTTCTTTCGAAAGAACAATCCCTTGATTTCTTATCATATATTCCAAAATAGCAAATTCTTTGCTTGAAAGGTTAATACTTACGTCCCCACGTTTTACCAAGTGGGTGTCGCAGTTAACAGTAAGGTCGGCAATGGTAAAAATGTTACACACACTTTCTGTCTTTCGCCGTATCATTACTTTTATCCTTGCTAAAAGTTCATCAAATGCAAATGGTTTTATAAGGTAGTCGTCAGCACCGCAATTTAATCCATTCACTCTGTCTTCTATACTGTCTTTTGCAGTTAACAAAAGCACAGGTGTTTTTATGTTCTTGCTTCGAATTCTTTTAAGTACCTCAATGCCGTTAAGTTTTGGCATCATTATATCAAGCACAACTGCATCATAATCTGTTAGGCGAATAAAATCCCAGGCATCCTCACCATTAAAACAGCTGTCTACACCGTAATTTTCATTTTTAAGACGTTTAACCAAAATTTCGTTTAAATCTTCTTCATCTTCTGCTATTAATATTCGCATGAGCAAACACCTCCATATATAAGAGTAATAAAATCTGGTTAAAGGAAGGTTAAAGGTGGTTAATTTTATTAAAAAAATGTGATTATATTAAATGATTGTTTTCCTAACTATGCCATATTAGATTATTTTTGTAAATAATTTTTTTAATTAACCCATCCTTAACTTTTAGCCATTAATATTGCTTGTATAACAAGAAAATATGAAAAGCTAAAATGTTAAAGTTTAAGGAGTGGGAAAAAATGAAGAAAAAATTTAGTATATTATTAGCCAGTGCGCTTATGGTTTCATCAACAGTAACAAGTTTTGGTGCAAGTTTTGCAGATATTAACGATGTGCCATGGGTGGGTGCTGCAACTTATATTAACGAAGCGGCAAGTCTTGGCATTATGGCAGGCGAGGATAGTAATGGAAAAACTATATTTAGGGCTAAGGACGCTGTAACTCTTTGTGAAACGGCTCAAATTGTGTATAATCTGCTTAAAACATCCCAAAATACAACAATTTCAGATGATGTTGTTACAAAGTGGACACCGGTTATGGCAGGTTACAGTATTCCGTCATGGGCATACACAGCTGTTTCTTATTGCCTTGAAAATTCCATAGTTTCAACTAGCAGTCTTTCAGGGTTTATGCTATCTGATGGAAAAAGCAAAGGGGCCTCAAGGGAAGAGGTTGCGGCAATGATTGGGAAAGCATTATGCTTGGTAGACAGTTCAATTGTGGCAGGCAGTACCTCAACTTCATTTAACGATAATGCAGAAATTTCATCCTCGGTAGCGGGGTATATTGCAATGCTTTCTGACAAGGGAATACTTTCTGGCGACGACAGTGGAAATTTTAACCCTAAGAAAACTATTAACCGTGCAGAAATGGCTGTTTTAACAACAAAAAGCTATACTGTACTTAAAGAGAAAGCAGTGGATGCGGTGCCAGTTGCGGGTACAGCCTCAGCGTTTGTGTCAGGGGCAATTACTTACGGAAGCAGTGTTATAGTTTCTTTTGCAAGCGGAACGCCAAGTTCAAGTTATACAATAGATAGCAGTGTACCTGTATCGTATCAGGACGGGAAAGCGGCGGCAAACACAGACATTACCGCAGGTCAGCTTGTATCAATTACCTATAATGGAGATTTAGTTACAAATGTTGTTATTGAGGAGGCATCCCCAACGACAACAACCGCTACAACAACAGACACCGATACTGTATCGGGTAAAATAACCTATCTTTCATCTACAAAAATAAAATTTTCAGGCAGTAGTACTTATTATTATATTGATGATGACTATTTAGATGTAACACTAGATGACGATGATGACGTGGATTTGGATGACTTGATTGATGCCATTGACGATGGAGATACAATTAATGCTGAAATCACTTTAGACAGTGATGATTATGTAATAGAAATTGAGGCAACCACAGAGGATGAAGATGAAGACGAGGGAAAGATTTCATCTATAACAACAAGCAAAATTAAGCTTACCAATGGCAGCTATTACTATTTTGATGATGCAGATGATGTGGAAGTGGCCCTTGACGATGATGATGCAGATGTTGACGACTTAATAGATGCTGTAGATGACGGCGACACAATATATGTTGAACTTACAATAGACAGCGATGATTATGTAACAGAAATTGAGGCAACCACAGAGGATGAAGACGAAGATGAAGACGAGGGCACAATTTCATCTATAACAACAAGCAAAATTAAGCTTAAAGACGGCAGTTATTACTATTTCGACGATGCAGATGATGTAGAAGTAACCCTTGACGATGACGATGCAGATGTTGATGACTTAATTGATGCTGTAGATGACGGGGACACAATATATGTTGAACTTACAATAGACAGCGATGATTATGTAACAGAAATTGAAGCAACCACAGAAGATACAGATGAAGAAGAGGGTACAATTTCTTATATTACAACAAGTAAAATCATGCTTATCAGTGGAGATTACTATTATTTTGATGATGCCGATGATGTGGAAGTAACCCTTGACGATGATGATGCAGACGTTGACGACATAATAGATGCTGTGGATGATGGAGATGAAATATATGTTGAACTTACAATAGACAGTGAGAATTATATAATTGAAATTGAAGCAACGACAGAGGATTAATTTAAAACAAAAGGGTGCAGTTCAATTGCGAATTGCACCTTTTTTTGTGTTAAATGAGTAAGATGAAATTTTTAAAATATTGAATTTTGTTAATCTAAATGACTTGTGGTATTTTTATATATTTTAGTTGTTATGCAACACAAATACTCGTATAATTAGTTTAAGCGTATACATATTTTTGTGTACCAAAATAAAGGAGTGAATATAAATGAAGAAAAAATTAAGCATATTATTAGCGAGTGCGCTTATAATTTCATCAACGGCAACAAGCTTTGGTGCAAGTTTTGCAGATATTAACGATGTACCATGGGCTGGAGCTGAAACGTACATTAATGCAGCGTCAAGCCTTGGACTTATGACAGGAGAGGAAAGCGATGGTCAGACTATATTTAGAGCGAAGGATTCTGTAACCCTTTGTGAAACGGCACAGCTGGTTTATAATCTGCTTAATGAGACGGAGACTGCAACGGTTTCGGATGAATTTGTTTCAAAGTGGACAAAAGTCATGTCAGAAAGCAGTATTCCGTCATGGGCACATACATCGGTTGCCTATTGTCTTGAAAATTCAATAGTATCTGCTAGCAGTGTTTCGGGATTTATGGCA
>JBFWMT010000019.1:0-42937 GCA_050251415.1 Anaerotignaceae bacterium
TAACGAAGGCATTACAGACCAGGATACAAAAATAGCAGGTATTGCCCATGAGCGTGGAAAAGCAGCAATTGTTGCCGTAAACAAATGGGATACGATTGAAAAAGATGACAAAACCATGAACAAGTACCTTAAAGATATAGCAAACGAACTTGCCTATATGCCATATGCACCAAGGGTATTTATATCTGCAATTACAGGCCAAAGGCTACCTAAAATGCTTGAAACTATTAAAATGGTACACGAAAATCATGCTTTGCGTATAAGTACTGGTATGCTTAACGATGTGCTTATTGAGGCAATGGCTATGCAGCAGCCACCAAGCGATAAGGGTAAACAGCTTAGAATTTACTATGTTACACAGGTTAGTGTTAAGCCGCCTACATTTGTTCTGTTTGTTAATGACAGGGAACTTATGCACTTTAGCTACAGAAGATATATTGAAAATCAGTTTAGAGAAGCCTTTGGTTTCGTAGGTACACCTATTCATTTTATTGTAAGAGAGCGTAATGAAAAGTAAGAGGAGAGAATATGTTTAGAATTTTATGCTTAGTAATTGGCTATTGTATTGGGTGCATTCAATCGGCATATGTTGTGGGCAAGGTTATGCGTGTGGATATAAGAAAACACGGCAGTGGAAACCTTGGCACAACAAATGCCCTAAGAGTGCTTGGTAAAAGGGCAGGTGCAGTTACCTTTGCGTGTGATATTTTAAAATCTGTAATTTCATTTACAATTTGCTATAAGCTTTTTGGCAGTACAATTGCAGGGGTGTATGCCTCTTTTGGTGCGGTGCTGGGGCACGACTTTCCTTTCTATCTTAAATTTAAGGGCGGAAAGGGCATTGCGGCAACGGTAGGAATGGTTGGTGCACTTAGCGTTGTTTTTAACCCATGGATGGCGTTAGTTACGTATGCCATTGGAATTTCTGGTGTTTTGTTTTCAGGCACTGTTTCGTTAGGGTCTTTAATGTTTTCAGTTTCTATACCGATTGCACTTATCCTTATGGGGGCAGAGCAAGAGATGATATCAGTTGCAACAATTATGATGGTGCTGGCTATGTATAGACATAAGGAAAATATAGTTAGGCTTAAAAATGGAACTGAAAACAGACTTTTTGGTAAAAGTAAAAATAATTAATTGAAAAGGCATTGGGGAGGTTTTTCCACATGAAAAAAATAACTGTTATTGGTTCGGGCAGCTGGGGAACAGCTTTGGCTGTAATGCTGGATAAATATGGTCATGATGTAACAATTTGGAGCTGGAAAGAGGAAGAGGCACAGCGTATACGTGCTGACCATGAGCACAAGGAATATTTGCCAGGAATTGAAATACGTGAAAGTATAAAAATTCTCAGCGACCCTAAAGTAGCTGTTGAGGGTGCAGAAATTGTTATTACTGCTATACCATCAAAATTTGTTAGGGTTAATATGGAAAAGTTTGCGCCACTTTTAAAAAAGGAGCAGGTTATTGTGAATGTTGCAAAGGGTCTTGAGGAACACAGCCTTTTAAGACTTTCACAGGTTATTGAGGAATGCATTCCTCAGTGCAGTGTCTGTACACTTGTAGGCCCTAGCCATGCTGAAGAGGTTGGTCGTGATATACCAACAGCGTGTGCCATAAGCTGTAAGGACATGACGGTTGCGCAGATGGTACAAGATGAGTTTATGAACCCAAGATTTCGTTTATATACCAACCCTGATATGATTGGCATGGAACTGGGTGCGGCACTTAAAAATGTAATTGCATTGGCTGCAGGTGCTAGTGATGGACTTGGATTTGGAGACAATACAAAAGCTGCTTTAATGACAAGAGGAATGACGGAAATAAGTAGGCTTGGCGTTGCTATGGGAGGTAATGCTGATACATTTATGGGCCTTAGCGGCATAGGTGACCTTATAGTTACATGCACCAGCATGCACTCACGTAACAGACGTGCAGGAATTATGCTTGGCGAAGGGAAAAGTCTTGATGAAACCCTTGAGTCGGTGCATATGGTAGTTGAAGGAGTTAACACTGCACAAGCGGCTTATGACCTTGCGAAAAAATATAATGTAGAAATGCCTATTACAAAAGAAATTAACGAGGTTCTGTTTGGCGGAAAAGACCCAAGGGTTGCTGTAACGGACCTAATGATGCGTGACGGAAAGTCTGAGCACGTGCATAGATAAGAAGACCTTTGTGCTTTGCCCAAATCAGAATGAAGACAAACCTTGTGCTTTGACCAAACCCACTTGCTTTTTGAAAAAAGCAAGACCAAAAACTTTTATTAAAACCGCATATTTATGCGGTTTTAGATGGGTCAAGGATGCAATGGCAAAGAAGTGACATCTGGTCGCAGGACAGCTTTGCAAAGCAAAGTGCTGACCAATGCAGTGGCAAAGACATGCCATCTGTTCGAAGAACAGCTTTGCAAAGCAAAGTGCTGACCATACCCTTGTGGGTGTTTGAGGGCGGCGCCCTCAGGGTTTTGACTTTATCGCTTAAAGGTAATTTATAGAAGTACGAAAAAGCCAATATACCCTATAAAAAGTCCTATTACAACACCCCATATTACATCTCGTGGGTAGTGAACTCCTGTAAGTACACGCGTAAAGCATATTAAAATGCTTAAGAAACCTGTAATAATGCCAAATGTGGGGTAAATATAATATACAGCAATGGCTATTATAACAGAACTTGAAGCATGCCGGCTTGGACATGCACGCCCTATGGAGTGGGGGAGCAGAGAATTAAAATTCAACTCTTCAAAAGGGCGTTTAAGGTTAAGGCGGTTACGGATCATGGTAACCGAGAAAAATGTAATCCAAGGGATAAGCCCTACATACACTACCCTAATATCTCGTTTTATGGCAAGGAGTGCTAGGGTAAAATAAAAAATCCATGTAACAAGCTTTGGGGCATATGTATCCAAAAACAGAACAGTCTTTTTAAGGCTGTTTTTTTTGTTAACATAATTAATCAAGTTAATAATGTAATGATGCTTAGACATAAAAACTTCCTTTCCATATAAGTATTTTTTTATTATAAAACAAATGGTAACAAAAACAAAGTACTAAATATATACTAATAATGACTACCTGCAAGAAGGAGGCATAACAAATGGCGGAGGAAGCAAGATTATCTGCTGTGCCGTTGCGTACAGGGTGTGTAGTTAAATTTGTGGAGGGGAATGTGGAGGAGAGAATACGCTTTTTTGACCTTGGATTTTCACCTAGTAGTGTAATTGTACCATTATACAAGGCTTTATGCGGTGGAACTACGGCATTTTTAGTTAAAGGAACACTTATAGCCCTAAGAAAAGAGGAGGCAGATAGAATTTTCATAAAGGAAATACTTAGGGAGGCTGAAAATGAAAGATGAATATATAATTGCCCTTGCAGGAAATCCAAACACAGGCAAAAGCACAGTATTTAATGCATTTACTGGGCTTAATCAGCATACAGGCAACTGGTCTGGCAAAACAGTGGCAAATGCGGAGGGCTTTTTTAAGGAAGATGGAATATCTTTTAAAATGATGGACTTACCTGGGGTTTATTCACTTTTAAGCGACAGCGCTGAAGAACGCGCGGCTAAGGATTTTATTTGCAGCAAGCAGGCAGATATTGTATTGGTGGTTGCCGATGCAACATGCCTTGAAAGAAATTTGAACCTATGTATACAGATAGGTGACCTTGCTAAAAATGTAATATTGTGCCTTAATCTAATAGATGAAGCAAAAAAAAGAAAGATTATTGTGGATACCAATGCACTTTCAAGCCTGCTTGGAATACCGGTTATAGAAACTTGTGCACGAAATGGAACTGGAATAGAAGAAATTAAACATACAATGGTTAAGATGGCAAAAGAAGAAATAGAGTGTGTTCCAATTAAAACGAATTTGAATGGAATGGATTTTGAAGAGAGCTGTATTGAAACACTGAAAAGGGCAGAAACAATCGCAAATGCAGTTGTTTCCAACGATAACGTAAAAGATTTTCAGTCAATGGCAGATAGCATAGTGTTATCTAAAAAATTTGGTATACCAATAATGCTCTTACTTCTTGGGCTTATTTTTTGGATAACAATTGTTGGGGCAAATTATCCATCCTCTTTATTAATGAATTTATTTGCAGCAGCAGAGGAAAACTTAAAAACGCTGCTTGAACCTACGCCGTACTGGGTAAAGGGTATTGTGGCAGAGGGGATGTTTAAAACGGCGGCATGGGTAGTGGCGGTAATGCTTCCACCTATGGCGATATTTTTTCCACTTTTTACTTTTTTAGAAGATGTTGGATTTTTGCCAAGAATAGCATTTAACCTTGATGGGCTGTTTAAAAAGGCAGATGCTCACGGTAAACAAGTGCTTACAATGATGATGGGTTTCGGGTGCAATGCCGCAGGTGTTACAGCATCACGAATTATTGAGGCACCAAGAGAACGCCTTATAGCCATCCTTACAAACAATTTTGTACCATGTAATGGTCGGTTTCCTACTATTATATTGCTTGTAAGTATATTCATAGCTGGAGGAACAAGCAATTCTTTTATTGCGGGAGCAATAGTGCTTTTGCTTATAATAACATCAGTAGGTATTACGTTGATTTGTTCAAAAATATTGTCTAAGACAATACTAAAGGGAGTACCATCAGCATTTGTGTTGGAGCTTCCACCATATCGCAGACCTCAGTTTTTGCAGATACTTGTGCGCAGTATGCTGGACAGAACACTGTTTGTGCTGGGGCGTGCGGTAACGGTGGCAGTACCCGCAGGGGCAGTTATATGGCTCATGCAAAACGTAACCGTTGGCGGCAGTTCGTTGTTGCTATGCTTCTCCAATTTTTTAGACCCATTAGGACTTATAATGGGAATGAACGGCATAATTTTAGCCGCATTTATACTGGGTATTCCTGCAAATGAAATTGTATTACCCATTTTGCTAATGTATTACAGCAATGGGACTGCGTTAACTGATATTTCATCTCATGCAGAAATGTTCACCATATTTAGCCAAAATGGATGGACAATAGCAACAGCACTTTGTGTAACTATGTTTTCCCTTAATCATTTTCCATGTGCAACGACCCTTATGACTATTAAAAAGGAAACAGGAAGTACCAAGTGGACAGCGGTTGCCTTTGCATTGCCTACAATTGTTGGTTTGGTAATTTGCGCAATAATAAATGGACTATATAATATAATAGGTATGTTTTTGTAAAAGACGGTGAAATGCCGTCTTTTTTTCTTTACATTTCAACTTTAAAAAACTATACTGTTACAATAAGCTTTTTATAGCTAAAAATGAGAGGTACTTTATGGAGAAAATATTAACAGATATAAATAAAAATGAGGTTCTTAAATACCTTGGCTATAAAGGTGGAGAAATTGATGAAGACACCGATAAAATGATAATTGATGCAATGGGAAATGTTTTAAAAACAGCAGTTCCGCGGTATACTTATAAAGTGTTTGACATTGAAAAAGATAATGGCATTGTGCTAAAAGGAACTATGTTTATGCCACAAGGTGACGATATTGCAGGGCTGCTATACAGTTGTGAAAAATGCGTTATGATGGCGGCAACACTGGGCATTGAGTTTGAAACTATGCTTAGAAAAGCACAGATAAAAGACATGGCCCAGGCCGTTATATTGGATAGTTGTGGCAGCAGTGCTATTGAAAATATATGTAACAATTTAGAAAAAATGATTGAGGAGCAATGGGCAAACAAAGGTTGGTTTTTAACAGACCGTTTTAGCCCTGGATATGGGGACATGCCCATAGAGCAACAGCGTGATTTTTGTATGGTGTTGGATACAGCAAAAAAGGCAGGAATTAACGTAAATGCTGGTGGTATGCTTGTTCCGTCAAAATCGGTTACAGCAATAATTGGGCTTTCAAAAACAAGACAGACTAAGAGAAAAAAGGGTTGCGAATATTGCAATAATTTTATGAACTGTCAATTCAGAAAGGAAGATAAAACCTGTGATTAAAAAATTATTTGAGAAAGATTTTATATTTTTGGACGGAGCAATGGGTACCATGCTTCAAGCTGGTGGGCTTAAACTTGGGGAGCAGCCAGAGGTGCTTTCAATAACCGACGGCGATGTTATAACCAACATACACAAAATGTATATTGAAGCTGGAAGTGATATTGTTTACACAAACACCTTTGGGGCAAATTCCCACAAACTTGAGGGAACAAATTATAGTGTGGATGAAATAATAAGTGCATCAGTTAAATGCGCAAAAAAAGCCTGTGAGGGTACAGATTCATATACAGCACTTGATATAGGCCCTATTGGTGAACTTTTAGAACCCGTTGGTGCGCTTAAATTTGATGAAGCATATGATATATTCAAGGAAATGGTTATTGCAGGGGAAAAGTCAGGGGCAGACCTTATTGTTTTTGAAACCATGACAGACCTTTATGAGCTTAAAGCAGGGGTACTTGCGGCAAAAGAAAATACAAGCCTTCCTGTTTTTGTAACAATGACCTTTGAAGAAAACAGAAGAACCTTTACTGGCTGTACAGTAGAAGCTATGGCATATGTTATGGAGGGACTTGGGGTTGATGCAATGGGCATTAATTGTTCCCTTGGCCCAAAAGAAATTCTACCAATTGCAAGAGAACTTTGTACTTATACAAATATACCTGTTATAGTTAAGGCAAATGCAGGTCTGCCTAACCCCGAGGACAATAGCTACGATATAACAGCTGAAATTTTTGCACAGGATATGAAGCCATATGCAGAAGCCGGAGTAAAAATTATAGGTGGCTGTTGTGGTACAACCCCTGAATATATAAAACTTATAATAAAAGCAATGAGAGGTTTAAAGCCATCAAAAATTGATGTTAAGCCACGAAGTATCCTTTGTACACCAAGTATGGTTGTGTCAGTTGATGAGGTTAGAGTAATTGGCGAAAGAATTAATCCAACGGGGAAAAAGCGATTTCAACAGGCATTAAAAGAATGCGACCTTGAATTTATAGCCAACTGTGCAATTGAACAGGCAGAGGCTGGGGCAAGCATACTGGATGTTAACGTGGGTATGCCTGGCATTGATGAAAGAGAAATGATGATAAAGGCAGTTAAAACGTTACAAGGGGTTATTAATTTACCTTTGCAAATAGATTCATCTGATGTAACAGCTATTGAGGCTGGGCTTAGGTATTGCAATGGCAAGGCGATTGTAAACAGCGTTAATGGCGAGGCAGAGGTTATGGAAAAAATTCTGCCTATCGTTAAAAAATATGGTGCGGCAGTGGTTGGGCTTACTTTGGATAGCAAAGGAATACCAAAAACTACCGAGGAAAGATTTGAGATTGCGCAGAGAATTTTAAATACTGCCATAAGCTACGGAATACCTAAGGAGGATGTTTTTATTGACTGCCTTACCCTTACGGTATCTGCCCAGCAGGAGCAAGCAAGGCAAACCCTTAATGCAGTACGCAAAGTAAAGCAGAAGTTGGGATTGCACACCGTTTTAGGTGTGTCCAACATTTCTTTTGGTTTGCCAAACAGAGAACTTATAACATGTAATTTCCTTATTCAAGCAATGGAAAATGGATTGGATTTACCTATTATCAACCCTAACCAAAAGGCTATGATGGATGCAATTTCAGCATTTAAGGTTTTAAACGGTAATGATATTCATTCTGAAAAATTTATAGAGCGTTTTTCCCAAGTTTCTGAACCTTCAGCAGAGGCAAAAATGGAAAAAACTATAGATATTTCTTATGCAATAAGTAAGGGACTTAAAGAAGAAACGGCAAAGATAACAGAGGAACTTCTTAAAACAAAAACGGAGCTTGAAATTATAAATGAATTGCTTATACCAACCCTTGATAAAGTTGGTGAACGATATGAAAAACAAGAAATATTTCTTCCACAGCTTATCAATGCGGCAAATGCATCTTGCGAAGCCTTTGAGGTAATTAAGAAAAGCATACTGTCAAAGGGTAGTGAGTCTGTTTCAAAAGGGAAAATAATACTTGCCACCGTTAAGGGTGATATACACGATATTGGTAAAAATATTGTTAAAGTTATACTTGAAAATTACGGCTATCAAGTAATTGACCTTGGCAGAGATGTGGCAGTGAACATGGTTGTGGAAACTGCAATAAAAGAAGATGTAGAGCTGATTGGTTTAAGTGCCCTTATGACAACCACGCTTAAAAGTATGGAGGAAACAATTGTTGCCCTTAGAAAAAGTGGGCACAAATGCAAAATTGTTGTAGGTGGTGCGGTACTGACGGCAGAATATGCAATGCAAATAGGTGCAGATTATTATGCAAAAGATGCAAAGAAGACTGTTGATGTTGCAAAAGAAATTTTAGGATAGAGGTGTTTACATGGATATTCGGCAATATATAGAAGATCATTTACTTATATTTGATGGAGCAATGGGAACGTATTTTATGAAAAAAAGTACGAATCCGCAAGAAAAATGCGAGCTTGCAAATTTAACGCAGGAGGAAATTATTTTTAGTATACACAAAGAGTATATTGAGGCTGGGTGCAAGGCAATAAAAACCAATACATTTGGTGCTAATCGTATTAATTTTGGCGGGGATGAGGAATTACTAAAAAAAGTAATTAAAAAGGGTTATGAAATTGCAACCAAAGCCGCTGGCGACGGAATTTTTGTATTTGCAGACCTTGGGCCAATTGAAGAGGACGGCGTGGCTGACGGGTTTGATGAATTTAAGTTTGTTGTAGATTGCTTTATTGAACTTGGAGCTAAAAATTTTCTTTTTGAAACCTTAAGTAATGACAAATATTTGGCAAATATTGCAAAATATATTAAACAAAAGGTGGAAGATGCCTTCATTATAACCTCATTTGCAGTACAGCCCGATGGATATACAAGGGATGGATATTTTGGCCGTGATATTTTCAGAAGAATGGTTGAGGTTAAAGATGTAGAGGCGTTGGGGCTGAACTGCGTATCTGGCCCATACCACATGCTACACTATGTAAAAGAACTTAATCTTAAAAATGTAACACTTTCTGTTATGCCTAACGCTGGGTATCCAACGGTTGTTAACAATAGAACCCTTTTTGACGCTAGCCCAGAATATTTTGGGGATAAAATGGCAGATATTGTTAGGCAAGGTGCAGCTATTATTGGTGGTTGCTGTGGTACAACCCCTGAATATCTAAGAGAAACTGCTTTAAAGGCTATGCAGGTAACTGGAGATGAAATTATTGCTTCATCAGTTAGCGATGGTAAGATAATTGATAAGCTAAAAAGAGAAAATAATTTTATGAACAAGTTAGAGAGCGGACAACATGTCCTTGCTGTAGAGCTTGACCCTCCAGTAGATACAGAAATAGCAAAATTTCTTGAAAATGCAAAAAAAATTAAGGAAGTAGGGGCGGATATCATAACCATTGCAGACTGCCCTGTGGGAAGACCACGTGTGGATTCCAGCTTACTGGCATGCAAGCTTAAACGAGAGTTAAATATAGATACCTTGCCGCATATTACGTGCCGTGATAGGAATTTAAACGCAACAAAGGCATTGCTTTTGGGGCTTAATATTGAAGGCGTAGATAATGTTTTGGTGGTTACAGGCGACCCAATACCGTCGGCGCAGAGGGATGAGGTTAAAAGCGTTTTTAACTTTAACTCTCGTATGCTGGCAAGGTATGTTGATACACTTAACGAAACAGTGTTTTCGTCACCCTTTGGCATTTGTGCTGCACTTAACGTAAATGCCCCTAACTTTGATATTCAACTTAAAATTGCAAGGGAAAAAGTTGAAAATGGTGTTAAGGTTTTTCTTACACAGCCTATAATGACTGAAGAGGGATTGAATAATCTTAAAAAGGCCTACGATGAGTTGGATGCTAAGATTTTAGCGGGCATTATGCCTGTGGTAAGTTATAAAAATGCGTGTTTTATGAATAACGAAATTTCGGGAATAAATGTGGACGAAAAAATATTAAATCGCTATGAGAATAAAACGCCAGAGGAATGCAGAGAACTGGCAGTTAAGGTATCAGTAGATATCGCAAGTGAAGTAATGTCTTACTGCAACGGATTGTACATAATTACTCCATTTAGTAGGGCAGATATTGTTTGTGATATTGTAAATGCTATAAAAAACTTGCAAATTTGAAAAATATAGTAAAAATATAGTTAATTTTTACCTAAAACAATTGACAAAATACAGGGTTAGGTATATAACATATCTATAGGCCGTGTATTTGAAAAATACGCCAATATTCATACTTGCTGAAAAGCAAGTATGTTTTTTGACTAATATTTAGTATGCAAAGTATTTGTATACAGAAAAATGCTGCATACAAAATTTTACTTCTCCGCACGCCGAAGGAGAGTAGCAATTACACGGTAGTACTGGCCTTTTTAATAAAGGCCAATTGCCATCAGGAAGCCGAAGCCAGATGGTATTTGAAAAAAGATTTGCCGAAGTCTTTTTTCAAAAAGAAGTACAACAAAGAGATTTATTTATATTGGGGGGATTTTAGTGAATTTTGAACTAACTGAAAAGCAACAGATGTTAGAAAGAAAAGTAAGGGAATTTGCAGAGGGAGAGGTTCTTCCTGGCGTACTCGCAAGAGATGAGGCTGGAGAATACTCAATGGAACTCTACAAAAAAATGAACGACATGGGTCTTATTGGTTTGCCATTTGAAGAGAAGTATGGTGGACAGGGTGGGGACTATATTGATTATGCCATAGCGGTTAAAGAGATTTCAAGGGTAGATGCTTCTATGGGTATCAGCTACTCGGTTGCTACCTCTCTTTATGGCGGAAGTGTTATGAATGCAGCAAGTGAAGAGCAAAAGATTGAATATTTACAGCCTGTACTTGCAGGCGGCAAATTAGGTGCTTTTGGTCTTACAGAGCCTAACGCAGGTTCAGATGCCAGCGGTGCGGTTACTGTTGCCCTAAAAAAAGGTGACAGCTACATAATTAACGGTGCAAAATGCTTTACAACAAATGGCCCTTTAGCCGACTATTTTGCGGTATATGCACTTACACAGCCAGAGCTTAAATCAAAAGGTTACTCAGTATTTCTTGTTAAAAAAGGAACCCCTGGTTTCTCTATTGGTAAGTTGGAAAACAAAATGGGTATACGTTCTGCACAGGTTTCTGAAACTATTTTTACAGCCTGTGAGGTTCCTGCAGAGTGTCTTATGGGCAAAGAGGGCGACGGCTTCAGGGTTGCGATGAAAACCCTTGATGGCGGCAGAATTGGTGTTGCAGCACAAGGGCTTGGTATTGCAGAGGGAGCTTTCGAAATTGCAAGGAAATATATGATGCAGAGGGAGCAATTTGGTAAACCCCTTTACAAAAACCAGTATCTTTCATTTAAAATGGCAGAGCTTGAGTGTGTAATTGACCAGGCAAGGTTTATGCTTTATAAAGCTGCTTGGGATAAATCAAATGGTAAACCTTACTCAGTTTCAGCTGCTAAAGCAAAATTACTTTGTACTGATGCGGCTATGATGGTTACAACAGAAGCAGTTCAGATGCTTGGTGGAAACGGCTACATGAAGGAGTACCATGTAGAAAGAATGATGAGGGATGCTAAAATCACTCAGATTTATGAAGGAACCAATGAAATCCAGAAGCTTATAATTAGCGGAGCAATTTTCAGATAAAAATAAAATTTAAGCGGGGCGAATATTCGTCTCGCTTTTTTGTATCAAATTTATTAAGCATCTGGCATAGGTTCAAAATAAAAGAGGTGTTACCACATTTGTAATGGCAACACCGAATCAATATTATTTATTGTACTTATTTTTCATATTTAAGTTTCTTAAATGCGCTATCAATTCATGAATAATGGTTATATCTTTTTCAGATAAGCCTTCTATGTTAATGGTTGCTGAGTTATCTACGCACAATAAATAATCAGTAGAAACTTTGAAAATATGAGCTAATTCTATTATAAATTGTGTGCTTGGTACGGATATGCCTTGTTCCCAAGCATTAACGCTAGAACGTGTTATAGTTAGTTTTTTTGCTAATTCTGATTGAGTCATTCCTGTATTTTCTCTTAATTGTTTAATTCTATCCGCTACCATTTTATCACCCTCTTTAGAGTAGTCTATCCATGATGATATTGCATTATCAAAACGATATTTACAATTGACAAAGGCTGAAATTAGATTTATAATCTTTTAAGAGAATACTTTTTCAAAGGCGATGATAGAACAATATTGCGAATAGGTTGATGGCCATATTTTATATTTTTCTTGTTATGTTATTCAAATGAACGAATTGTTTTGCGAGGTCAGTAATCAGCAAATTTTGTTCATCTGTTAGTTTGGAATTTTCGAATTTACTCGTTTCTGATAAGCCTAAAAGATAGTCAGCAGAAATACTGAATACCGTAGCAATTTTAATCAAAACTTCTACAGAAGGGTATTTTGCATTTGTTTCATAGGCAGATACAGTACCTTTTGTAACGTCTAATTTATCTGCTAATTGCTGTTGTGTAAGTTCATTTTCTTTTCTTAATTTACGAAGTTTTGGGCCAAAATAAAGCATCTATATCACCACCTATACTTATGTTATTACAATAATATCAACTTTAAATATATAAATATTCTTATAGTTGACTAAATTTATAATCTGTTATATAATGGAATAAATTATGAAAATAAACAAAAATAACTTCCCAATTATGTGGATTGTTCATCCAAATAATCAGGAAGTTAGTAGGTTACATGCTTAATTTTGTAGGTTTAGAGTTGAATTAGTTTGCTGAAAGCGCATTTATAAAACTGTTAGTTGGTTTGCTTTTTCTCTGAAACCTCAGTAAAATCAACCTATTAGCTTGCCTTTTGCTCAAGTCTCAGTCTGTCGGCAATTAAAGCTATAAATTCACTATTTGTAGGTTTACCTTTATGGTTATTGATTGTGTAGCCAAAAAGTGTGTCTATTGCCTCAATTTTGCCTCTATTCCATGCAACTTCAATGGCATGACGTATAGCGCGTTCTACACGGGATGGGGTTGTATTACATTTTTTGGCTATAGATGGATAAAGCTCTTTTGTTATGTAATTTAACACATCCATGTCGTTAACACTCATAATAATAGCTTCACGCATATAGTGATAGCCGCGGATGTGAGCTGGTACACCTATTTCGTGTAAAATATTTGTTACCTTTGTTTCTAAATTATAGGCATTACAGAAATCTTTCTTTACATTTTCTGCTGCCCTTGCCGCCATGATTGAAGTTGTGTTGGATGGCTGTACATGGTTTTTAAACTGACGAATTCTGTTAACAAGCGATTCCATATCAAATGGCTTTACTATGTAATAGTCTGCGCCAAGTTCAAAGGCACGCTGAGAAATCTTTTCTTGGCTTGAAGAAGAAAAAAATATAGAAATTGGGCGTTTTGCAAGCTGGCTTTGGTTAATTTTATCCAAAAGACCCAAACCGTCAAGACGTGGCATAATGCTGTCTATCAATGCAATATCAGGATGGGTTTCCACAATTTTGTTAAAGGCCTCCGTTCCATCGTATGCTACTGCCACAACTTCCAAGTCCTCCTTATTACCCAAGTAGCTCTTTAATACGTCACAAAAATCTTTGTTATCATCGGCAATTAACACTTTTATCCTATTTTGGTTCAAAATAATCCCTCCACATATTTTTATTTTTAGAAGTAAAATACCATTTGTTAACTATAATTGGTAAATATTTCCTAATGTGTTATATTATAGATGCATAGTTGTTATTTTGCAATAAGCATAGTAGATGAAAAAAATGGAAAATTTTTCTAATTTTCTGCAAAATAATGCTAAATGAGTTAGAAGACGTGAAGAAAACCCCAATAGGTAATATCAATTTGACATATTATGAAATATGATGGTGATTAATAAAAAATGTGGCGAAGGGTGGATAAAAATAGTATAATTTTGAAGTTAATGGAAAGAAAACAAAAGAAAAAGGACACGAAAGGTAGTTGCCAAAACAGTAAAAATTGTGTATAGGCAACTACCTTTTGTTTTTTATAATATATTTGGCGGTAATTATTTTGGAATACCATGAAGGCAAAGGTTGGAATTTGTATATCGAAAGTCGTTAGAAACATCACTACCAAACCACAATGGTGGTATAAAGGTTTCAGCACTCTGTATCGATACAAATTCAACTTCAACGGTAATAAGACCGTGCAAACTGCCATGGTAGATGTCAACCTCTGCTGTGAGGTTATTTTCAATGGGTACTAAATATCTTGTTTTGTACAAGATTGGGGTTTCTGCTTTTAAAAGCAGTTTTTCATACTGCTCATTGGTCAGTAAAAGCTCAAATTCTTCACGGCAAATTAAACCACTACCCTTAATTGTAAGAATATAGCGGTTGTCACTTTGGCGAAGGCGTATCGTTGGGTCAGTAGATATATAACATTGGGATATTTTTTTTGATTTGTAACAGTCTAAAGAAAATGGGATTGATGTGGCAAGATATTTTTTTTCTATTTCCATACTGCACCTCCTGTGTTTTAGTACATTATAACAGAAATATAGCATTGTTTTAGCATAAAATTTTGTATATAATAAAATAAACAAAATTAATGGATTTTTGGAGGGAATTTTTATGAAAAAGATAGGTGTGTTTTTTGCCAACGGGTTTGAAGAAGTTGAAGCCATTACTGTTGTTGACTTATGTCGCAGGGGAGGCATTGAGGTAAAAATGGTTTCTGTTGGGGAAAGCTTGAATGTTATTGGACGTACTAACATCGAAATTAAAACAGATATGTTGTTCGATGAAAAAACAGTTGCAGATTGTGATGGACTTATTCTTCCAGGAGGAATGCCTGGCACAAGCAATCTTATGGCACACACAGGTTTATGCCAGGCATTATGTGATTTTAATAGTAAGGGAAAGCTTGTGGCGGCTATTTGCGCTGCCCCTATGGTTTTTGGAAAACTGGGCATTTTAAGTGGAAAAAAGGCTTGCTGTTATCCAGGCATGGAGGAATATCTTGAAGGGGCGCAAGTTGAGGAAGGGTTAGTATCTAAAGATGGAAATGTAATTACGTCTAGAGGAATTGGTACAGCCATAGCCTTTAGCCTTGCCATAATTGAAATGTTAGAAGACAAAAGAACAGCAGAGGAGGTAAGAAAAAGTATTGTATATAGATTTTGATGCAAAGTATAGTTTATGGATAATTTAAAATTAATAAGATATTTTAGGTTTGTTTCGTCGCAGACTTTATCTACACACAAAAGCTACTTCATACAATGAGGTAGCTTTTGTGTTAAATATGAAAATCGGGGCAACAGGATTTGAACCTGCGACCTCATGACCCCCAGTCATGCGCGCTAACCAAGCTGCGCTATGCCCCGATAACTGGAAGTTATTATACAACAAAACAATAAAAATTTCAAGTTGTGAATTTTATGATTTAAAATTTAGAAGGAGTAAAATGGCGGAAGAATTTCGGTCTATCTATTTCAGCAGAAGTGGGGTATTATCCGTCACATTCCTAAATATTGCGAATAAAATAAAATAACAACTTGGGGGAGATTGATGATTATGGATTATGGGCCAGAACCATTTGTAACTAAAATTGATTGGGAGGCTAAACAAAATAATAATTATCGTACAGCCTTTTGGACAGGAGAAAATTTACAGCTGATGCTAATGTGCGTGGGTGAAGGGCAGAAAACTGATTTAGAAATTCATGATACAGATCATTTCGTACGTATTGAAGAAGGACAAGGAATTGTGGAAACTGGGGATAAAAGAAATAATTTGGATTTTAGAGTAAGAGTTTCTGAAGGTTATGCAATTATGATACCTGCTGGTATATGGCATACCGTTAGTAATATAGGCAATACAAAGCTTAGATTGTATGTTATTTATGCACCGCCCCAATATCCGCATGGAACAATTAATGAAACAGGAGAAAGCGAACAAACTATTTATGAAAAGAATGGTCAATGTGTAATTAACCCTACGACAAGTATTAAAACTATATACCTAAATACATTAAAATAAAATTATAAATTTGGCAAATAAAAAAAGACTGTTAAAAACAGTCTTTAGTGTTTGCAGATTAAGCTAAACGAACATTTGTAGCCTGTAAACCTTTAGCACCCTGAGTGATGTCAAAAGTAACATTTTGACCTTCATCAAGTGATTTGTAGCCATCAGAAGCAATGCCTGAAAAATGAACGAATAAATCTTCGTTATTTTCATTGTTTGTAATAAATCCAAATCCTTTTTCTGCGTTAAACCATTTAACTGTACCTTTATTCATGAAAGATACCTCCTAATAAATTATTATATTTTAGGGTTAAAATAAAAAATCACATACTTTTGAAAATCATAATAGTAGTATAATGACTTACAAAAATATGTGAATCAAAACCAACATCTAAAACATTAATTTAGTTTAACTCATATTTATGATTATGTCAAGGGTTTATTTTTATTTTTTTGGAAATAAACGCATGAAAGTTGCTCTGTTCCTATAGCCGAGAGATGGTGCATAAACAACTAAACTTGTATTGCAGGTAATAGCCTATTGAAAATAAAATATCAAGCTGTAACTTTCTAGAGAAATAAGGGACAAGTTGTTAGTGTTTGGCATATTAATGGAGTATATGGATGATTACAAGGAGGAATATAAATGAAATTTAGCTAGGATTTATTTTTAAAAAAGAGGAAATAGGCGAATATGTGGACGATTATGAGGAGGGGTCAAAATGAAATTTAGTAGGAATCTATTTGTAATAAAAATTACAAATAGGAAGTTTTGGGTAGCATTAGCAGGCCTTGCCGCATCGGTTATGGCTTTTATGAAGTTTGACAGCAACACAATTATACAGGTTACGGCTATCATCGGTGCTTTAGGCTCGGTAATGGGTTACTTAATTTCTAATGGGTTGAAAGAGGATACAATGACTGACAAAAACGAAGAAGAAAATAAAAGCAAGAAAGTTGATACAAGCGCGGAAGATGATGCAAGGAAAAATGAAGAGGGAAGAGGATAATGAAAATAAATACTATTCTGGCCAATATCAGCAACTTTATAAAAGGCAGGACAAGCACCGTGAAGTATATAGTGTTACATTATACCGCTAACAATGGTGATACGGCAAAAGGAAACTGTAAGTATTTTGCATCAGCTGGGCGAAAAGCATCAGCACACTATTTTGTTGATGAAAACAGAGTATACCAATCGGTACCAGATAGTGATGCAGCTTGGTCTGTAGGGTATGAAAGTTCAACAAAAACGGTTGTGTTGAGTCAGTAAAAAATTAGGCCTAAGGTTATTGCTTAGGCCGATTTTATTCAATACAATCCACATAGCACAATTTATACATCTGCTAATTACAATATGGTTTTTAGTGAAGATTTCAGTTAATTAAGGTATCTATTTATGCTCTTCAAAATTTGAAGGGTAATTTTTATATTTACAGCACATAACATATTATGATAATTTATGATATAATAAGCAAATAAAGATGGACATTAGATTGCATAAATAGAATAGGAGGAATTAACAATGGATTTTTTGCAGGGAAGTAATATATGGATTTATATATTTATATTTTTTGGTAAAATCTTAGAAGTTTCAGTTACAACAATAAGACTTGTATCAATAAACCGTGGAGAACGTGTAAAAGGCTCAATCATCGCAGTTTTTGAAATGCTCATATGGCTATCTGTAACGGGTACTGTATTAAGTGGTTTTCAAAATGATATAGTTAGAATATTTATTTTTGCAATTGCTTTTGCTGTTGGCAATTATGTAGGCTCATGGATGGAAGATAAATTGGCTTTTGGACTGTGTTCCATACAAGTAATAGTTCCAGAATGCAGTGAAAGCATAGAACTTGAGCATAGACTTAGGGCAAATAAATTTGCTGTTACTACAATCAAAGGTAGGGGAAAAGATGGAGAACGAGATATTATGTTCCTTCATATTAAACGCAAACGTATTTCGCAAGCTGTAGAAATAATTAAATCCGATTTGAAAAATGCCGTTATTGTTGTAAATGATTCTAAAATAATACATGGTGGGTTTATTCGAAAATAAAGAAGACAATTATGACGGTGTTAGATGATTTTAGCATGCCCCTAAAAATAGGGACGTGCTTTATTTATACATACCAGTATTACGACACTTCCCACAACTACATTATGCTTTAGAAAAAACAAGGCTTTGTTTTTTTGCAATAAAAAAGCCCTGAAACCCATTACATGAAGGATCTCAGAGCAACTGCGGGCAGTGGGACTTGAACCCACAAAAATTGCAGTAAAATCAATGGATAGGCGTGGTTTGTGTTGCATTTCGTGTTGCATATTACTTATTATTAGTGTTTAAATGTTGATTAATTTGTTTATAAACATCATCCATTTTGTTTGCCGTTGTGTGCTGATAAACCGTTTTCAGCATGTTATTTGTGGAGTGACCCATAATCTGCATTGCATATTTATCTGGTATATTAAGTGCAAGCATCATAGAAGCGTTATAGTGCCTTAAGTCGTGAAAACGAAAATGAGGTAATCCGCAACGGTCAACTAATCTTTTGAAGCTATCGGTTATTTGACTTGGCACATATGTTAACAGGGGCGTTGTAGCAGGTTGTCCTTTGAATTTTTCTAGCTCGGCATATGCTACATCAGGAATGTGCAAAACTCTATCGCTGGCAAGAGTTTTGGTTGTTTTGGTCTGCCATATCTTATCGTCGTTCAGTACAACAGCACCTTTTATTCGTAATAGCTTATTTGAATAATCAATATTTTGCACTTTCAGAGCGCAAATTTCACTCCTTCTTAGCCCCATAGAGTATGCAAGGGTAATAGCCAGTTTTAAGTTTTCAATTTTGCAATCAGCTAAAAGAACAGCAATATCGTTATCTGTAGGAATGTATATATCCTTTTTAATCTTTTGAGGAAGGACGGTATTCAGTTCAAGGTGTGGAAGGTATTCTTTTAAAGTTGCAGAGAGTAAACCGTGGAGATTACGAACGGTTTTAGGTGTCCATAATTTAGCTTCAGTGTTAACGGCACTTTGAATATCGGTTTGAGTGACCTCAGATAGCCGTATTGGCATTAATTTTTTAAGATGGTGTTTTCTATAATACTTGTATGAACGAACTGTAGAAGGGGACAAGACGTTTGTCTTGGTATCAATATATTCGTCTATAGCCTCCCCAACAGTTTTATTAAGCGGACTTTTATTGCGTTCTCTTTTAAGCCTAAATTCTGCTGCCATGTATTCTGCTTCTCTCGCTTTTTCTGCGGTGAAGCTTTCATAATGGCGAACTTTTTTACCATCTACAATGTCGGTGTGGCTATATACGAGAGCTCTCCACTGTCCAGATGGCAACTTTTTTGCTTTTGCCATAAAAAAATGACCTCCTTTTTATTTTTAGGTATAGAAATAAAGGCGGTCTTGTGGTATAATTTACGTTGGTTAGAGCGCGTTATACTTTGTATGACCGGCTATATATTAAGTCCTTCCTGTTAGCGCAGGAGGGGCTTTTTATTTAACTTTAATCAGCAGTTCTTAAATATTTGTTGGGCAGTGTTCTTTTTCTTCGTATTCCGTGATAAACCAAATCAACTACATATTGTGTTACATCACGCTTTTCTGGGTGCATGTATCTGTCCACGACAGCTATAATGTCATTTTCAAAGCGGTAGATGTCATTGATAGATTCCAAGCTTAACTTGAGTTCATTTTTATTTTCATCCGGAAGAATGACAGAACTTTGAGAACTGTTAAAAATAAAGCGACAAATCCATTTTCTTGAATTATTATTATATAATACAGCTAAATATGATTCCGTTATTTTATAACCAATTTCAGTCATATTAACAGTGTTTTTTAGAATGTTTTTAACTGCAAAAAATGCTTCTTGCTCTGCATCGCTCAAAGTTTTAACAGGCTCATCGTTAGTTGTAATTGGAGCGACCTCATTTTGATTTTCATTTAAAGCTGTTTTAATCTTATCGTTGATTGCATCATTTAAAAAATCATTTAGTGCTTTCTTTAAAATTGGTCTAAATTTTTCTACAACAGCTTGTGTCTTAGCACCAGAATAGACATTTTGTACACATATTTTCGTAAAATCATCTGTAGGATTTTGGAGTTGTTGGGAAATATAACCCTTAAAAGTTTCAACATATTTTAGTGATTCCGCACTAGTAAATATGTTATTTGAATCAAAATTTTCTTTTGTAAACTTTTTAAGTTCTGTAATTTTATTTTCACGTAAATTTAGTAAATCAACTTCTAAAAATGGTTCTTTATCCATTTTATTTACTTCATCCAAATCGGTATAAAACCTATAAATAATACCGTTTGTCAAAATTGCAAATTTTGATTTTGTAGTTGCAAAATATCTGAAAAGTTGAGAATCGTGTTTTTCCAATTTTTTATTAACACATTTTGCTTCAACGAGAATTACTGGTTCGCCATTTTGTAAAATGGCATAATCAACCTTTTCACCCTTTTTAATTCCAACATCTGCAACATATTCGGGAAGAAATTCTTGTGGGTTAAAAACATCGTAGCCAAGTATTGAAAAGAATGGCATTATGATTGATGTTTTTGTTGCTTCTTCGGTAGAAATGTTTCCAAGTATTGTTGGTATTCTATCAGAAAAATTTTTAATTTTTTCACCAAAATCCATATTTAATATCCTCCCTTAAATTGACATTATTTAACATAATGCTATAATGTGATTAAGGGTTTTCGTTCCTTGACGTTAATTCCTTGCTTCGCCACTCCAGTATTTACAGTACTGGGGTGGTTTTTTATTTCCCTTTAATTCTTAATTCAATCAAATTTTCGTCTAAACCAAACTCGCAGGAAAGCTGTGACACCGTACATTCTCTTCGTTCTCTCAAGTCATCATCACTTATAAATAGATTAACAAGAAAAAGGTTTGCTTCTCTCTCAATCCGGCTACATAACAAAAATGTTTTATTTCTAATAAAATAACAATTGGTGCGGCTGTGCAATATGGCATGGCCCAGTTCGTGGGCCATTACAAGTACAATTTCATTTTCATCTAGGTTCTGATTAAGGAATATATATCTATGGTTTTTTAGGAACGTATAGCAACCGCTATATTCCCCTAAATTTCCGTGCTGAACTAATATATTTAGATATTTTGCAATACGAAAAGGGTCATTTGTACCAAACTTACGCTCGTAATAATTGACTATATCTTTTATGCTCTTCCCCAAAAAATCACCTGCTTTTGTTCTTGTTAGGGTTATACTTTTCCTTGTTAATTACTTTCAAAATCCTTAAAGCCCTTTCTAATTCATCCTTAAAAAGTGCAGCGGTTTCTTCAGACATATCCTCGCCGTCAAAGCTTGCAGGCCCATCCTCTTTATTTGTCAGCTTTTCCATTATGTTATCCAGGTCCTTTGCAATGTCTTTTTCATCCCTTGCGGAAAGTCCTGTCTTTTTCGCTGTTTTATTTTCTTCACCTGTCATTAGATAGTCAACGGTCACGCCGAAATAATCAGCTATTTTTTGAAGCTTATCTTGCTTAGGGGTATAGCTCCCTCTTTTCCACTCAGAAAGCATCGACTGGGAAACTCCAGCTTCTTTTGATACCTTGTAGGCGGTAACACCAAATTTTTGTAAAAGTTGTTCAAAAATCTCATACATTTGTATCGCCCTTTCATAAAAAATGACATACTTTAAAAAACTGATAAAAATTAATTGACATTATCAGAAAACCAAAGTATAGTATGAGTATGCAACGGATAACTAAATTAAAAAACGGCGCATACTACAGAAAAATATATTACTTTTGTCGTGATTAGAATATATCATGTTTCTGAAGTATATGCAACAGTTTTTTTATTATTTGATAGGAGGTGCTTAAATGTATATAAAATTTGAAGATTTGCTTAAAAAACGTAATGTCACTGCATATGAAGTATCAAAATCAACAGGAGTTTTGCAGTCGACGTTGAGCGACTGGAAAAATGGCAAATATACTCCAAAGCTGGACAAGCTTCAAGCGATAGCAAATTACTTTAATGTCCCAATTACATATTTTTTAGAAGAGGAGGTTTAAGCTATGAAAAATATAAACAATTCAAGTTATAAGATTTTCATTACCAGTTCAGCAGAAGCAGCGCATTTAATTAGTAGAGGGCTAAGAGAAGCAACGCCTTGGAGTATTCAGGGTGGTCAAACACTTAGTACAAGCAGTGGATATGTAAATATTGATTGTAGAATACCCCCTATATACCATGGGAACGACAGGTTTTATGCAATGATTGAATATCGCAATGGCGGGGACTGGGAACATCCTGAATACCAAATTGTAATATGTTAAGCGGAAATGAGGAGGGATTACATATGCCAAGGCAGAGACCAAAGCCAACCACGCGAATACAATTTTTGGCAAAATTTGATTACTTTCAGCGGTTAAGCGGAAAAAACGATGCTGAACTATCTGCAAAAATGCGGATAAGCGAAAAAACATTTAAGAGTAGAATAGACAACCCCAACACATTTAAAGCAGTAGAATTAGAGGTGTTGGCAAAAGCGTTCAGCACTACGGTGGACAAGCTTGATTATTATGGGTGGTGAGCCAATGAACCCCATCATAATATCACAAATCCCCAACATTTATTTAGGGTTGATATGCGCAATGACTTTCATTTGTAGATAGAGGTGATTTAAATGACAGTACGTTACCGGTTATGTCGAAAATGTGGGGGAAAGTGGAATGTAAGTATAACGGCACAGAATGTAAAAAAATACATTTGCCCTATATGTGAATTTAAGAGGAGGACAAGCGGTGAAAAAACAAAAGGTTTTCGGAGTGTTTGCAATTATTCTGTCACTAACAATGCTGTACTTCTCAAGTAATGCAGTTTTGTTAGAAGATAAAGATTGTTCTATGGCACTGTTTATATTGGTGATTGGTATATGGTCCTTATTTACCAAACAGGATATATGGGAATAAAAAAGCCGCTTAGGAACGGGAATTCCATCGGCGGCAAAGATAATTAGTCAAGTTAAAGGTATCACAGATTAGGAGGAAATGCAAATGAAAAAATTTGTACCTATAGATGAAAATAGGATTTGCAGCAATTGTAAACATAAGGGGTGTAGGAAAGTCGGGTATATTTCTTGGATTTACTATTGCAAGATACATAATGGAAACTTCGACCATGGGACAGGCTTAGGCATAGACGTTTGTAATAAGAAACCCCATCCTAAGTGCCCACTTAAAACAGGTGAATTAAGTGATACGGCCAGAGGATATATCAAGAGGGGCATTGCCCTTTAGGGATTGGTAGCTAAATATTACACCGCACTCATTATTGCGGTTACTATATACAATTTTTTAGGAGGACATTATGGCAGACATAAAATTTGAAATTATTAAACCGCTGGGGGTACTTTCCAGTAGTGAAAATAGCAGTAAGGAACTGAACCTTGTTAAATGGGGCAGTGGTGAACCTAAGTATGATATTCGTGCTTGGCAGGACGACCACAAGAAACCGTTAAAGGGCATTACTCTAAATAAGGACGAACTTGCGGCCCTTATAAACGCTGGTGATTTAGCTTTAAAAGGCGGTGCTGAAGATGGGCAAATGGGATGAGCAGGTTAAGGCCGCTGAAGACGATATGAGGGTGAAAAAGAAAGAAAAATTCATTATCGAGGAAGCAAATTCCTATCTTAGACGGGGCATTAACCACCCTCATATTGTTAATTCATCAAATCTTACAGACGCAGAAAAAGAGTCTTTAAGAATAGCAAGTGAAAAGGCAGAGTACCAAGACCTGTTGGGTAAATTTAACCCTAAACAAGGTACTCTCAAGGTTGAGCATGAACACGGTTTCATTCTTATGGACTTAGAGGGCTTCAAGGCACTTCCAAAAGCACAGCAAAATAAAATATTAAAATTAGGAGGACAATAACATGAATATAGCTATTAACATTACACACGAGGATTTAATGAAGAACCCAAACATCATTGATGGGGTGAAAGCGTTAGGGCAGATGTTGGCAGGAGAAGATAAGGCTATTTTTACAACAGCACCTATAAAGGAGGCTCAGGCAATTACTGAGGCAATAGAAGAACCACAGGAATACATAGAAGATGAGGGATTAGAACCACCATCAATGGATTCATATGAAGACGAACCTGCCTACACCATTGAAGAAGTAAGAAAAGCTTTAGGGGATTTATCTAAAGCAAAAGGTACTGATGCGGCAAAGAATATCTTAAAATCCTTTAAAGTCTCAAAAGTAACGGAACTTTTGCAAAAGGATTATCCAAGTGTAATGGGTGCTGTAAAGGCGGTGAAATAATGCCTGATGTTCACGCAAAACTAAGTGCTTCAGGGGCGAAGAAATGGCTTAACTGCCCAGGATCAATTGTCTTGGAAGCGCAAATACCAGAGGTGGAGAGCGATTACGCAAAAGGGGGTACAACCGCCCACGCCTTAGGTGAAGCAAAAATACGGTTAGCCACGAAGGAAGTTACTAGAGCCAAATACCACAAGGCAATCAAGGACCTGGAAATAACGGAGGACATGGAGCAATACACAGATGACTACAGGGATTTTGTTATTGAACGGTTCAACTTGGCCAAAAGCGTGACACCTGATGCCACTCTTCTATTGGAGCAACGCCTTGATTACTCACAGTGGGCACCAGGGGGATTTGGTACCGGCGACGTGGTTATTATTGCAGATGGTACCATAGAAATTATTGACCTTAAATACGGCAAAGGAGTAGAGGTTGAAGCAGAGGATAACCCTCAGCTAAAGCTTTACGCATTAGGTGCATTAACAGCGTTTGACTATCTCTATGACATAAAAAGCATCACAATGACTATTTATCAGCCACGCATGGACAACATAAGCAGTTGTGAAATGCTTGTTGAAGATTTATTGGAATGGGCAAATACAGAGGTCGTACCAAGGGCGAAAAAGGCGGACAGTGACACAGAAGAGTTTTGCACAGGTAAACACTGTGAAGAGGGGTTTTGCAATGCAAGGCCTATCTGCAGAGCCTATGCGGAAAAGCAGTTAGAGGCGGCAGTATATGACTTTAAACTACCTTCGGCATTATCGGTAGATGAAATAGCAGACATATTGGAACAGGCTGAAAGTCTTGCAAAATGGGCCACGCTCATTAAGGACTACGCCCTAGACCAAGCAGTAAATCATGGTGTTACATATCCTGGTTACAAAATTGTAGAAGGTCGTAGTAACCGTGCATGGTCTGTAGATGACACCCTTGTTGCCGCACAGCTTATAGGTAAAGGTTACCGTGACGATGATATTTGGCCACGTAAGTTAAAAGGCATTACAGCCATGGAACAGCTTTTAAGCAAGAAAACATTTAAAGATATTTTAGGCGATTTGGTAATCAAACCACAGGGCAAGCCAACACTGGTGCCGTTCGATGACAAACGACCAGAAATCAATTCAACTGATAACGCAAACAAAGACTTTACTGGATTAATTGAAAACTAAGGAGGATACATATATGGGAAACGTAGATGCAGCATCAACAAAGGTTATTACAGGCAAGGCTAGATTTAGTTACTTACACGCTTTTGAGCCAGCTTCAGTCAATGGCGGGGACGAGAAATATTCGGTAAGCCTGATTATACCCAAAGAGGACAAAAGAACGTTGAACGCTATTAAAAAAGCCGTTGAAGCAGCAAAGCAGGCAGGTATTTCAAAGTTCGGTGGTAAAATTCCTGCAAACTTAAAACTTCCCCTACGTGATGGTGATACGGAAAGAGAAGATGATGAGAACTATGCAGGGTGCTATTTCGTTAATGCCAATTGCAAAACAAAGCCTGGCTTAATTTATAAAAATGGACAGCCCATTATTGACAGCACAGATTTGTACAGTGGTTGCTACGGTAACGCCTCTATTACATTTTATGCTTTTAACAGTAATGGAAGCAAGGGTGTTGCATGTGGTCTTAATAGCCTTATGAAGGTAGCAGACGGTGAGCCATTAGGCGGCAGAGCAAAACCTGAAGATGACTTTGCCGGATTAATTGACGGTGACTTCAATGACGAAGATGACTTTTTAGGATAAAAGGATGAGGCTGTATGCGGGAACTATCAATAGACATCGAAACATACAGCAGTGTTGATTTAATCAAGTCCGGGGTATACGCATATGTGAATGCCCCGGATTTTAAAATCTTACTGTTTGGTTTTGCTTTCGATGATGAAGAAATACAGATTGTAGACTTGGCTCAAGGGGAAAAGTTATCCCTTGAAGTAAGGGAAGGGTTGCTATCTAAAGATGTTATTAAGACCGCCTATAATGCAAATTTTGAAAGAACCTGCATTAGTTGGTTTTATAATATACGGCTTCCGGTGGAGCAGTGGCGGTGTTCTGCAGTAGCTTCTGCAGAGTTAGGATTACCTCAAACTTTGGCAGGCGTGGCCGATGCTTTAGGGTTGGAACAACAAAAAGACGCCAGAGGAAAGGCGCTAATCAATTACTTTTGCAAGCCTTGTAAACCCACGAAAACCAACGAGGGCAGAACCAGAAATCTTCCCCACCATGACATTGAAAAATGGGAAGTTTTCAAAGATTATTGTATACAAGACGTTGCAGTAGAACGCGCCATAAAAAAGAAAATATCCAAGTTTCCTATGGCTGAAAGTGAACAGAGACTTTGGGAATACGACCAAAGAATTACGGACAGAGGTGTAAGGGTAGATATTGGATTTGCCCAAAATGCTATACGTTTTAATGAACAATACATAGCAAAGTGCGTTGCCAGGGCGGAAGAATTAACGGGGCTTGAAAATGTAAACTCTGTTGCCCAGTTAAAAAAGTGGATGCAGGCAGAAACAGGGGAAGTCATTGAAAGCCTGAACAAGGAAAAGCTAAAGGAGATACTTAAAACCTCCAAAAATAATAAGGTTCGTGAGGTGATAAAGCTTCGGTCTGAAATGGCGAAAACCGCTGTAAGCAAGTATGAGGCTATGGTAAGAAGTGTATGCAATGACGGCCGTGTTCGTGGGTTGTTGCAGTTCTACGGTGCCAACCGCACAGGCAGATGGGCAGGAAGAATTGTTCAGGTGCAAAACCTACCACAAAACCATTTGCGTGACTTGGAATACGCCAGAGAGCTTGTGGCGGAGGGGGACTATGAGTTGTTTGAAATGCTTTATGGAAATGTACCACAAACCCTTTCAGAGCTTATAAGAACAGCTTTTATACCATCAGAGGGCAGAAGATTTATTGTATCAGATTTTTCGGCTATTGAGGCAAGGGTAATTGCCTATTTGGCAGACGAAAAGTGGCGAATTGATGTGTTTAATTCTCATGGGAGAATCTATGAAGCCTCAGCAGCACAGATGTTTAAAGTACCTGTAGACAGTATAAAAAAGGGCGATCCCTTACGCCAAAAAGGAAAGATTGCAGAGTTAGCACTTGGTTATGGTGGCAGTGTTGGGGCGTTAGTTAGTATGGGCGCTTTAGACATGGGATTAGAGGGAAAAGAACTTCCGGAATTGGTATCCGCTTGGAGAACTGCAAACCCCTCCATAGTGAATTTTTGGTACACCGTGGAGAGGGCCGCAAAAGATGCACTACAAAATAAACCCTCAAAAATTGCCCATGGAATAAGTTTTATAAAGCAGAGTGGTATTTTATTTATTGGACTTCCATCCGGTCGTAGATTGGCTTATGTAAAGCCAGAAATGGGCGTGAATCAGTGGGGAAATCCCTCTATTACATATATGGGAATGAATCAAACAAAGAAGATTTGGGAGCGGTTGGAAACCTTTGGGGGAAAGCTTGTGGAAAATATTGTACAGGCTTTTGCCAGGGATTGCTTGGCAGAAAGTCTTAAGCGAGTAGAAGACAAAGGTTTTGAAGTTAACTTCCATGTTCACGATGAGTTGATTGTGGATGCACCTATTGGGATGAGCAGTGAAGAAGAAATTTCAAAATTGATGGGTGTACCTATTAGTTGGGCACCGGGATTACCCCTTAGGGCCGAGGGTTACGAGTGCAGTTTTTATAAAAAAGATTAGCGTAGAGGGGAGGGACAATCTTGGAAAAACTTATGATAGCAGTGGGGCAGAGCCGCACCAGTAAGCTTTGGAAAAACACTGAAATTTCGTGGGAGGACCTTGTTAGTAGGCTTGAAACAACTACCAGAACCCCTGAGACACAAGGCGAATACATCAACATGGCCAAAGGACAGCAGGATAATATTAAAGACGTTGGTGGCTTTGTTGGCGGTAGGCTTAAAAATGGTAGGCGAAAGGCGGAAAGTGTTGATAAGCGATACATTATCACACTTGATGCCGACTTTGCTACAGAGGATTTCTGCGATACCTTAAGACTGTTTTCAGAATATACATGGTGCGTTTACTCAACGCATAAACATATGCCCGAAAAACCAAGATTAAGGCTGTTAATTCCTCTTTCAAGAGCTGTAAGCCCCGATGAATATGAAGCTGTGTCAAGACGTATTGCGGCAGATATTGGCATTGATATGTTTGACGACACGACGTATCAAGCCCATAGGCTTATGTATTGGCCAAGCACCAGTATTGATGGTGAATACATATTTGACCATGAAGAAAATGAGCACTTGGATGTTGATAAAATTCTTGGCAGGTATGCTGATTGGAAGGATATTTCCTCTTGGCCAACATCTACAAGGACCCTAAAAGTCAAAGAGAGGTTGCTTAAAAAACAGGAGGATCCTACAGCAAAGGCTGGTGTTATTGGCGCCTTTTGCCGCACTTACACGGTAGAGGAAGCTATGGATAAATTTCTTCCAGGGGTGTACATATCTTGCAGTATTGACGGGCGTTATACATATTCACAGGGCAGTACTGCCGCCGGTGTTATCGTTTATGATGATAGCAAATTCCTTTATTCAAACCATGCTACAGACCCTATTAGCGGTGTGTTATGTAATGCCTTTGATATGGTTCGGCTTCACCTTTACAGTGATGCAGACGAGGATGCCACAAACGGAACGCCTATTATAAAAATGCCATCTTTCTTGAAAATGACGGAGTTGGCCAGAAATGACGAAAGCGTGAAGCTTACTGTTTTCAAAGAAAAGCAAAGTTCGATTGAGGAAGATTTTGGCGAGTTTATCAATACTGATGAGCCTGAGGAAGACGATGGCAGGTGGGCTTTGGAGCTTGAACCCGCAGGGAAAAACGGATATGCGGGTACAATTAATAACTGTAAGGTGATTCTAGAACACGACCGCAAGGTAAAAGGGAAAGTCGCTCTAAATGAGTTTACTAAAAAATATAAGCTGTTTGGGGTAACCCCTTGGAGCAAAGAGGACAAGGAAAAAGACTGGACAGACGCAGACGATGCAGGGCTTAGGCACTACCTTGAAAAAGGCTATGGTATTAAGGGCAAGGGTGTAATAGAAGATGCATGGACGTTAGTGGCCCAGCAGAATAAGTATCACCCTGTTAGAGATTATTTGAATAGTCTGACTTGGGATGGTGAAAAAAGGGTAGAAACCCTCTTAATTGACTTTCTTGGTGCGGATGATAACCAATACATTAGAGCAGTTACCAGAAAGGCTTTGGTGGCAGCTGTAGCAAGAATTTTTGTACCCGGCATAAAGTATGACACCATGCTTGTTCTTGTGGGTAAACAGGGCTGTGGTAAAAGCCAAATTATAAAAAGGCTTGGAAAAGACTGGTTTTCCGATACCCTTACAACGGTGCAGGGGAAAGAAGCTTATGAACAAATACAAGGCTTTTGGATCATAGAGTTGGCAGAACTGGCGGCAATGAAGCGGATGGAGGTTGAAGCTATAAAGCATTTTACCGCCAAAAGTGAGGACGCCTATAGAGCTGCCTATGGCCACCATGTGGAAACCTACAAAAGGCAATGTATTTTCTTTGGAACTACCAACAAATACGAGTTTTTAAGAGATATGACAGGAAATAGACGGTTTTGGCCTGTGGATGTAAATGGAGATAAGGCAACAAAGGATATGTGGAAGGAACTTAATGAGGACACGGTGGACCTTATTTGGGCGGAAGCCGTAGAGCTTTTTAAGCAGGGTGAAAAAATCTATTTCGAGGATGAACACCTAAAAGCATTAGCCGAAGCGGAACAGGACAGGCATTTAGAGGAAAGCCCAATGACAGGGGATATAAAAATGTATTTGGAAAAATTACTTCCTGAAAATTGGGAAGAAATGGACTTGTCTGCAAGGCGTGGGTATTACCAGGGCAATGACTTTGGTGTAAAGGTTGAAGGTACCGTACCACGAGAAAAGGTATGTGCTTTAGAAATATGGTGTGAGCTTTTTGGTGGGGATAAGAAAGATTTACAGCGACAAAGAAGCATGGAAATTAACGACATAATTATGAAAACTGGCGAGTGGGAACAAACCAAACACCCCATAACTTTCGGCGAATTATATGGAAAACAACGTGGTTTCATTTACAGGCAGGGCAACAAAGTATAAAAAGTTTGTTGCCGCAGAAAACCCAGTAAAATCAAGGGTTTAGACCACTTCGGCAACATTGGCAACAAACTTCTCTATATAGTTTGAAATTAAAGACGTTATAGGCATATGTAAGTATATGGTAATTATAAAATGGGTTCTATAATGCCTTTGTTTTTAGTCTATATATGAAACTATGTTGCCTTTGTTGCCAAGAACACTTGAAGCCTTGATTTTAGGGGGCTTAGAGTGGCAACAAACTTTTTTAGGAAAAGAGGATTTTAGAGCAATGCTAGAAAAAAATGTGGAAAATCATCTTAAAAATAAGGTTAAATTAATGGGAGGCATCGCCTTAAAGATAAATTCAGCAAGTATGGCAGGTTTGCCAGACAGAATGGTGCTGTTTCCAGAGGGGAAAATATTCTTTGTGGAGCTGAAAGCGCCAGGGAAAAAGCCAAGACCGTTACAGATGTCAGCACATAGACTTTTACAGAGTTTGGGGGTTACAGTTTATGTGATTGACAGTATAGACGGAGTACAGCAGTTTTTAGAGGAGGTGATTGCCAATGAAGTTCATACCACATAAATACCAGGATATAGCCATCAACAAGATTTACGATACACCAAGGGCAGGATTATTTTTAGATATGGGCTTAGGTTGAGTAAAACGGTAATTACCCTTACTGCCATAGAGGATTTAATGAATAACCAGTTTGAAATTAGCAAGGTACTTGTAATAGCACCTTTGAGAGTAGCAGAAGATACCTGGAGTAAAGAAAGTGAAAAATGGGACCATCTAAGGCACCTTAAAATTTCAAAGATATTAGGTTCACAATCAGAGCGAAGAAAAGCTTTGGCAAAAGATGCAGATATTTACGTTATCAACCGTGAAAATGTTGTATGGCTGACTAATGAGCTTTCCACAATCGGCAACGGATGGGTATTTGACATGGTTGTGATTGACGAGTTATCCAGCTTTAAATCTCCAAAAGCACAAAGGTTTAAGGCATTACGCAAATACATTACACGAAGTGCAAGAGTTGTTGGCCTTACAGGCACACCAGCACCTAACGGTCTAATTGATTTATGGAGCCAGGTATATTTACTAGATGGCGGAGAACGTCTTGGCCGAACTGTAACAGGTTTTAGGGAAAGGTACTTCACACCAGGGCAAAGAAATCAAACAACAATATTTAATTATAAGCCAAAACCCGAAGCGGAGCAGTCAATTAATGAGAAAATATCGGATATATGTATCTCTATGAAAGCCGAGGATTGGCTGGATATGCCAGAACGAATTGACAATATACAGGCAGTTAAGCTTTCAGTAAAAGAAATGAAAGAGTATCAAGATTTTGAAAGGGATAGTTTCATTCAGTTTATGGAGGGTGAAATTACTGCAGCATCGGCCGCAGCACTTACCAATAAACTTTTGCAGTACAGTAATGGGGCCATGTATCTGCCGGATGGGGATTATGTGAAAACCCATGATAAAAAACTGGATATGCTTGAGGAATTAATAGATGTATCCAACGGAAAACCAATACTTTGTTTTTACAGCTACAAGCATGATTTAGAGAGAATAAAGAATAAATTTCCTTTTGCCAAAAAGCTTGAAAACTCAAAAGATATAACGGATTGGAACAATGGAGAAATACCATTGCTTCTAGCGCATCCGGCAGGAGCAGGGCATGGACTTAATTTACAAGCAGGTGGAAATATTATTGTATGGTTTGGACTTACCTGGAGCTTGGAACTTTATCAGCAGGCGAATGCAAGGCTTTACAGGCAAGGGCAAACTCAAGCGGTTATTATTCACCATCTGATTACAGAGGGTACTGTGGATGAAAAGGTACTAGATAGCTTACAGGGTAAAAAAGACGTACAGGACGATTTGTTAGAATCACTTAAGGTTAAGTACGGTAAATAATTAAAATAGGCAGGAAGGAGTAAGAGGTTTGCGGCCGCAATAAATCCGGATTTACTCCTTAAAAACCAAATGAGTAGACCATGGACTAAAGAGGATTACCAGTATTTAAGTGATAACTGGGGTAGTAAGTCATTAGTAACTATATGTAAAAAGCTAAACCGTTCAGAGAATGCAATTCATGTTAAGGTTCAACGGTTAGGGTTAGGGGCTTTCTTAGACCAGGGCGAATATATAACTTGGAATGTGCTTCAAAATACAATCGGATGCACTGGTGGTAGTGGCTATAAAATAAAATCGTGGGTTGAGAACAGAGGGTTTCCTCTTAAAACTAAAAGAGTTAATACAAGTACCTACAAGGTTGTTTATATTGATGATTTCTGGAAGTGGGCGGAGAAGAATAAAGATTTATTAGATTTTTCAAAGTTTGAGGAAAATTCCCTTGGAAAAGAACCCACTTGGGCTAAGGCCAAACGAAAACATGATTTTGAAAAGAATACAAAATATATAAAAACACCGTGGACACCAGTGGAAGACAGCCGTTTAAAATATCTTCTTGAACAGCAAAAGTATACATATGACGATTTATCAAAGCTTTTAAGACGTACCAATGGAGCCATACAACGTCGGGTATGTGATTTGGGAATAAAGGCGAGACCCGTAAAAGTGGATAACCATGTGAAGTGGACTGAAGAAGAATTTTATAAACTTGGTGAACTAATAAAAGAGGGCAATGGGTATGAGTTAATTTCAGAGAAAATCGGAAAATCTTCAAAGGCCATTAGAGGGCGAGTTTATGGAATGTATCTGACCGAAAACTTGGACAAGGTAAGGACCATCTTAGGTAGTGGTAACTGGGGAGATAACCGACCCGAACGCAAGGTCAAACAATATCTTCTGATGAATGAGGAAGAAAAGCAGCAGACTAAGGAGCTTTTAACAAGGCTATCTGTAATACTGCGGTACCAGTACAAGGAATATTTTGAAGCTTCAGATTATTGGCAAAAAGACTTATGCCAACACTGGGTAGGGTACTGTGCAAAAGACCAAATAAGCTGTGATGAATGCCTGGAGTTCCAGAGGATTAGACCGCAATATTGCAAACGGTGTGGCGGTACATTTTACGAGAGAAAAGAAAATGACTTTTGTAGTGTTTGCAGGAAAGCACGAAAGAGTAGATGCTTTAGAAAAGCAAAAAGAGAAGGATTGTAGGAGAGGATGAACGCAATGACTAAATTATTTATTGTATACAAAGATAAGAGCAAAATTACCATTACTCATAGCGGTTCGGGGCAGTACGATATGTCTGGACAGATTGAAAAGTATGGATGGCACCGAACTGCTATTGCAAAAATGTGGGTGCAGCACTACCCAAAGAATAAGTTTGAACCGATTTTTATTGTTGGCAATCCAGAACCATTAATCAAGGAGGAGTGACATTGAAAATAGACAAAGCAATATACAAGTACATAGAATATGAATTGTGCCATTATGAGCAATACAAAGAAGAAATTAAGATAGAGCGTGAACAAATTCTTGAAGGGTCTGCTAGTCCTGCTGACGGAATGCCACGAGGGAATATGGCAGGCAATCCCACAGAAAACAAGTGTATTAAATTGCTTACCTCTAAAGCCTTAAGGTCTATGCAAAACGTGGTTACAGCGGTTGAGAACATGAAAAAACGATTAACAGAAACGCACTACAAATTGTTTTTAGCTTGCTATGTACAAAAAAGGCGTGACCGCTATAGCCTTTGTGATGAACTGGGAATTGCGGAAGCTACATTTACAAGATATAAGCACCAGGTTGTTGAATTTATTGGTTTGGAATTAGGTGTGATTAAAAGTTGATTATTTTTAGGGGGTAAAGTGTGATATTATAGTAATATAGAAATTGTTCATTTAACCTCCTTTAGGAACTGCATCGGCGAAAGTCGGTGCTTTTCTTTTGGAAAAAGACAGAAAGGACGGTGACATTATGACCGATAAACAACAGAGATTTGCAGATGAATATATTATTGACCTTAATGCCACCAGAGCATACAAGGCGGCATACCCAAAAGTAAAGAAAGACGATACAGCAAAGGTCAATGCTTCAAGACTGCTAACAAATGCTAACGTCAAAAAATACATTGACGAACAGCTGAAGATTATCTCTGACGGCAAAATAGCTGATGCAACGGAGGTAATGAAATATTTATCCGCTGTACTTAGAGGCGAGGAAAAGGAAGAAGTTATTGTTGTTGAGGGGTGCGGTGATGGCTGTTCTTCAGCGGTTAAGGTTGACAAAGGAATTGGTGCAAAAGACCGTATCAAAGCCGCTGAACTCTTAGGCAAGCGTTACGGTATATTTACCGACAAGCTTCAAATAGACGGTGTGACTGCTGTGCAGATACTCGACAACGTGCCTAAGGGGGTTAATAATGGTTAATTTAAAAGATATTATTGCACCCTCTTTTTACGCTCTGCACCACAGAATAAAGGAACATGAATTTACTCATTATTGGCTAAACGGTGGCCGTGGATCCACGAAGTCCTCTTTTGTTAGCCTTGAAATTGTGTTAGGGCTTATGTCTGACCCTAAAGCCAATTGCGTGACTATGCGTAAGGTTGGCGTTAACTTGAAAGATAGTGTATTTCAGCAGCTATTGTGGGCGATTAGTGCCTTGGGAGTAGAAACACACTGGAAAGTGAAACAAAGTCCGCTAGAGTTATCCTACATACCCACAGGTGGCAAGATATTATTTAGAGGGGCAGACAACCCCAAGAAAATCAAGTCCACTAAGTTTCGTCAAGGCTATTGTAAATACATTTGGTATGAAGAAGTAGACGAGTTTGGTGGCATGGAAGAAATAAGAACAATCAACCAATCCTTAATGCGTGGAGGCGAAAGCTTCTGCGTTTTTTATTCCTACAATCCACCCAAGAGCCAAAGGAACTGGGTGAACGAGGAAATGTTACAGGACCGCAAGGACAGAATAGTCCATCATAGCACTTATTTAACTGTTCCCAAAGAGTGGCTGGGGGAGCAGTTTTTTATTGAGGCAGAACACTTGAAAAGTGTAAATGAGACAGCATATAACCATGAGTATATGGGCGAGGTTACAGGCACAGGCGGTGCGGTGTTTGGTAACGTTACTTTGCGTGAGATAAGTGACGAGGAAATAAAAGGCTTTGACCGCATTGCAAGAGGTCTGGACTGGGGCTATGCAACTGACCCATTCCATTACACTGTAAACCATTACGACAAAACCAGACGGAGATTATATATTTTCTATGAAATACAGAAAGTTGGCTTAAGTAACCGCAAGGCGGCTGAAATGGTGAAAGCAGAGAATAAAAACAATGGAATTATTACTTGCGATAGTGCCGAGCCAAAGAGCATTGCAGAAGTCAGTGAATATGGGTTAAGAGTTGTTGGAGCAAGAAAAGGACCAGACAGCGTGGACTACGGCATCAAGTGGTTGCAGGACTTAGAGGAAATTATTATTGACCCTAATCGTTGCCCAATGACTGCAAAAGAGTTTTACGGCTATGAGCTGGAGAGTGACAATAACGGCGGCTTTAAAGCGAAATTTCCAGATAAAAATAATCACTCAATTGATGCTATTAGATATAGCCGTGAAAGCGATATGAAGAATGTGAGGGTGAGATAATGCTTTTGACTGAAACAGATTTAATCAACATGAAGATAACAGCTGAGGCAGGGCTTAATAATAGTACCATCGTGAGAGATTTAATCCAGGATGACGTAACCTCTGACCTAAAAAAGGTTATGGAAAGGGGCGAGAAATATTATGTGGGTGAGCATGATATATTTGAAAAGGACTTCCAAAAAACCTACATTTCCGAGACCAGTACCGTAGATGGTGTTGAGACCGAGACAATTGAACTGTTCAAAAACCGAAACAGGAGCAACCACCACAATGTAAACTCGTTTCACTCAATCTTAGTTGACCAAAAGGCGGCGTATTTGGTGGGCAGGGAGCCAACCATTAGTGTCAGTGGTGCAGAAAAGGACACGAACCTTAAAGCCTATGAGGATATAATTACAGGGGTTGCAGACGAGGAGTTAAACGAAACCTTGTCAGACTTAGTTATCGGAGCAAGCAACAAAGGTACAGAATACATACACTTTTACTACGATGCGGAGTTTAAGCTAAAATACTGTATTGTGCCAGCCAATGAGGTTATACCAATTTATGATACAGAACACCAGACAGAGCTCATAGAGCTTGTACGCTACTACAACATAACCGTGGTTAAGGGTAAAGATAAATGCTTACGTAAAAAAGTAGAGTGGTGGACGAAGAACGATGTAACTTACTATACAGAGGACGAGAACGGCAGATATTTGTTAGACCATAATTATTCTATAAACCCTATGCCACACTGGTTTGAGATAAGCAATCTTAACGGTGTTGAAAGCTATAGAGAAGCCCATAGTTGGGGAAGAGTACCATTTATAGCCCTTAAAAACAATACTCGAGGGATTTCGGACTTGCAGAAAGTAAAGGGGCTAATTGATGCTTATGATCTGATTTCAAGTCAAGGCACAAACGACCTGCTTGACCTTGTAACCCTGTACTGGTCCATACAAGGCTATGGAGGAGAAACAGCAGGAACAATAGCACGAAAGCTTCAGGTAAACAGGGCGGTGAATATTTCTGACAGTTCAGGAAGTATTGATGCAAAGCAGATAGATTTACCTGTATCGGGGCGTATTGAATGGCTTAAGATGCTGAGAAGAGATGTTTTTAACTTCGGCATGGGAGTGGATACGGATAATGATAAGCTGGGGAATGCATCAGGTGTAAGTTTAAAGTTCCAGTATACTCAACTGGATTTAAAGGCCAATGCAATGATACCAAAACTTAAGTCGGCCATAAAAGACTTCTTTTGGTTTATCACGGATGATTACAACCGCAATAATAACACTGATTACGATAGCGAGCTTATCAATATTACCATTAACCGTACCATGATTACTAATGACCTTGAAACGGTTCAAATGATACAGCTCTCTGACGGCGTTGTTTCCGATAAAACCTTGCTTTCCAAACACCCGTTTGTTGACGATGTGAATGCAGAATTAAAGGAGTTGGAGGCCCAGCGAAAAAAGGAACTAGAGGCTTACCCGGGATATAAAGGTTTAGGCGGTGACGGCAATGGCGAAACCCAACAGTGAGTATTGGCAGGAACGCTTTAATGCCTTGAACGAAAGCCTTTTGAATAAGGGCGAGGAATACAACAAAGCAATGGTCTTGGCTTACGATGAAGCTATCCAGAACATACAAAGGGAAATAGAAATATTTTACGGACGCTTTGCCGCCAATAATCTTATATCTCTATCAGAAGCCAAAAAAATATTAAATTCCGAAGAGAGAAAAGCCTTCCAAATGACCTTAGCGGAATATATAAAGCATGGTAAACAAAATGCCTTAGACGGCAAATGGGTAAAGGAGTTGGAAAGTGCCAGTGATATTTACCGCATGGATAGGCTTCGCTCCTTACAGTTGCAAATGCGACAGCAAGTGGAGATACTGGAAGCTAAAAAAGCAACTGGCATAGCAGATACACTGGGGAAGATTTATGAAGAAGGCTACTACCATACCATTTATGAGATACAAAAGGGTTTAGGTGAGGGTATGCCTGTTGTTACCTTGGATACCAATAAAATTGAAAAGGTTCTGGCTAAACCTTGGGCACCAGACGGCAGTACCTTTTCCCAAAAGATATGGGGTGCAGACAGAACAAACCTGTTGTATCAGTTGGATACCAAATTCACCCAAGCACTTATTAGAGGCGATAACCCTAAAAAGATAATAAAAGATGTGGCAAACACCCTTAACGTTTCCAAAAGTGCAGCGAGTAGACTTTTAATGACCGAAAGTGCTTATGTTGCATCAGCTTCAAGGCTAGATGGTTACAAGGCACTGGACGTTGAGGAGTTCGAGTATGTTGCTACCCTTGACCTTAAAACCAGTGAGTTGTGTCAAAGCATGGACGGTCAACACTTCCTAATGAGCCAGTATGAGGTAGGCGTAAATGCACCGCCCTTGCATCCATGGTGCCGAAGTACCACAGCCCCTTATTTTGATGATGAGTTCACGGTGGGCGAAACAAGGACAGCAAGGGGCGAAGATGGTAAAACATATAAAGTTTCTGCTAGTTTGAAATATAAAGATTGGTACAAGGAACATGTTGAAAAATAATTAATAGGAGGTGATACCATTTGCTTAAAAATACAACTACAGAAAGGTGAAGGTGGTCAACTTATCTCGTCTTTGGACACAGACGTTAAAGAAGTCCTTTTTTGATGCAATATTACCCTTTGTGCAGGGACAAAATAGCACACTCAAATACTGGGACTAGCCAGATAAAAGGATATGAGAGAGGAGAAATAAAATGAAACATGAATGGTTAAAAGAAATTTTAGGCGAAAGCTACACAGAGGAAACAGACAAACAGGTAGCGGCAAAACTGGGGGAGAATTTTGTTTCTAGGGCAGATTTTAACACAGTTAATGAAGTAAAAAAGGATTTGGATGCACAGATTAAAGTAAGGGATAAGGATATTGAGGGTTTAAAGAAAGCATCTGGAAGTAATGCAGAACTTCAAAAGCAATACGAGGAACTACAGGGCAAATATAAGTCTGAAACCGAAAGCCTAACTAAAAAAATCAGTGACAACCAGAAAAACAGTGCTATTGATATGGCTATCCTTGGAGCCAAGGGCAAAAATGCCAAGGCTATTAAGGCACTGCTGGACATGGAAAAGATTAATGTGAAAGAGGACGGTACTCTGGAAGGGTTAGATCTCGAGGGACTAAAAACATCAGACAGTTACCTTTTTGACATTGAAACAAAGACAAGTGTTGGTACAGGGTTTACAAAAGGAGCTCCACCCGACACAGGAACAGATGTGAACGCCCAAATAGCGCAGGCTATGGGCATTAAAACTAATTAATTATGAGGAGGAATAAATAATGCCAAATGTATTAGAATTCGCAACACTATTTCAAACAAATTTAGATTTACTTGCAGTTCAGACACTTAAAACGGGCTTTATGGACGCAAACGCAGGACAGGTAAAGTACACAGGGGGCAACGAGGTTAAAGTGCCAAAGCTATCCGTACAGGGACTTGGTGATTATTCAAGGACAGGTGGTTATGTTGATGGCAGCGTTACTCTTGAATATCAGACACTTGCAATGACACAGGACAGGGGTAGAAAGTTTTTACTGGATGCTATGGACGTTGACGAAGCGAATTTCATCCCAACGGCAGGAAATGTAATGGGTGAGTTCCAGCGCACAATGCTTGTACCTGAAATTGATGCTTACCGTATTTCAAAGCTTGCTACAACGGCTATGGGGGTTGCAGGTGATACGCAGGTTGAGTATGGCTATACTGTTGCAGGGGCTACAATTATTAACAAAATTAAAGCAGGTATTAAGGCAATTCGTGAGGCTGGGTATGACGGTGAACTTGATGTTTTGGCAACCTATGAAACTGTAGGGGCAGTTGAAGAGGCGGTGCTTGGCAAGATTACAGCAGTAACTTTTGCCCAGGGTGGTATTAATACCCAAGTGCCACAGATTGACGGCTGTCCTTTAATTGCCGTACCAAGTAACCGTATGTACACAGCAATTACTATTTATGACGGTTCAACAGCAGGACAGGAGGCAGGTGGCTTTATTAAAGGCACAACTGCAAAGGATATTAACTTCCTTATTGTGGCTAGAACGTCACCAATCGCTGTAACCAAGCAGGATAAAATGCGTATCTTCACACCAGATACATACCAGAAAGCAAATGCGTGGAGCTTGGACTACAGACGTTACCATGATATTTGGGTGCTGGATAACAAGAAAAATTCTCTTTTTGTAAATATCAAGGATACCAAGGCTTAAGAAAGGGTGATATAAATGTATCAGCTTAAGAAATTTAATGTAGTAAAGCTTACGGATAATGAAGCAAAGAAAGCGGAATATCTTTCCCAGGGATATGAGCTTATAGAAGAGATAAAAGAGAAATCTCTTGAGGAAATGAGCGTTGAGGAACTTATGGCTTATGCAAAAGAAAACAGCATAGATATCGGGAACTCTACGTCAGCAAAAGGTATTCTTAAGAAAATCACTGAAGCTTTGAACGGTGGTGGTGAAGATGGCGCAAGTGGAGCAGGTAGCAACGCTTAAAATACTGCTTGGCATTACAGATGAAAGCAAAGATGTTATTTTAGCCTTTGTGATTGATAAGGCAACAGATATGGTCTGCAATTACTGTAACACAGAAGAAGTACCCACAGGCTTAAGTAATGTGCTTTTAAACATGTGTGTTGATATGTACAGAGCCGAAAGCCTTGGGCAGGAACAGACACAAGGTGTTGTTAAAGGTATAACCGAGGGGGATGTTTCTATCTCCTTTGGTGCCGCTACTAGTGTGTCAGAAAATGGTGGAATGGCATTTCTAAAAGACTATACCACACAGCTAAACAGATACCGCAAAGTGGGGTGGTAGTGTGTCGATATTTAACATGCTGAAAAAGCACGCAGAAAGCCTATATGACGGAGTTTGTACCGTAACGGAGTTTACACAAGGAACGGGAGTAATAAACAACACCGTAGCCACTGTAGTTGCTACAGATGTGCCGTGTAGGTTATCGTACAACAGTATCCCGAATGCTACTGAAACCGCTACAGCTACAACAGTAACCCAAACCATAAAGTTATTTTTAGGCACTGACGTAACTGTTAAAGCAGGTAGCAGAATTGTGGTTGCGCAAGCAGGGAAAACAAATTCCTATGTTGCCGCTGGTGAGCCTGCCGTTTATTTATCTCATCAAGAAGTGGAGTTAACCTTAAAAGAGAGGTGGGCTTAATGGCTAGATGGGGACGTGTGGATTATAGACAGTTGGTGAGGCTTAGGGATAAGTTGGAAAAATTACAAAGTGCCGATATACCCAAATTTCAAGAAGATATGGTTAAGGAATTAGCGGCAAGGCTGTTAAGAAAAGTTGTTCAAAATACCCCAACCATTAGCGGAACTCTTCGAAGGAACTGGGCGGTTGGAAATGTTGTTAAAATTGGTAACATATATGAGGTTGAGGTTTTTAATAATACCGAGTATGCGCCATACGTTGAATATGGGCATAGAACTGCGAACCATAATGGGTGGGTACAGGGAAAATTTATGCTTACGATATCCGAAAAAGAATTGCAACAAGATGCAGATAGAATTGTACAGCAAAGGCTTGAAAGGCTGTTAAGGGGTGTGTTTGATGGTCAATGATATTATATTAGGCATAGCCGAAAAGATACGTACAGCGTACGCCCAAGGGGATTACAAGCTATACACTGAAAGCATAGAACAAGGTTTTAATGAGCCTTGTTTTTTTGTGCAGTTAATCACCCAAGCCCAAACACAAAGGCTGGGGAATAGATACAGAGAAACACACTCCTTTGATGTGATGTATTTCCCTACAGAGGATGGAAACGAAAACGAGGAGTGCCACAATGTATCGGAAGAATTGTACCAATTGCTTGAATATATAACAGTTGATAGTGATTTGATACGTGGCACTAACCTTAATTCAAAAGTACAAGAAAAAGTACTACACTTTTTTGTAGATTATGAGGTGTTCATAAGACGTGAAGTGGCAGAAGAGGAAAAAATGGAGGAGGTAACAGTTTATGGCGAAACAACGGGTTGATAAAGAGCCAGAAACAATTGCAGAGAGTAAATTTACAAAAGCACAACTTGTAAATAGCAAAAAATATGCGAACAGAAGAGACTTGCTTACCGCAATGCTTAAAGATGGGGAAAGTTATTCTCACAGTGAAGCGGATAAGCTAATTGAAGATTTCATGAAAGGAAAGGTGAATTAATTGGGACTTGGTGGCGGAACTTTTTTAACGCAGAACAAAGTATTACCTGGTAGCTATATTAATTTTACATCAGCGGCCAGAGCATCAGCAACCTTATCTGATAGAGGGGTTGTAACATTACCCTTAGTTATGGACTGGGGCGTTGAGGGTGAAGTATTTACAATTACAAACGAGGAATTTCAGAAAGACAGCTTGAAAATTCTTGGTTACGATTATACCAGCCCTAAATTAAAGAGACTTAGGGATTTGTTTTTAAATGCTACAAAATTACATGCTTTCCGTTTAAACACAGATGGTGTAAAGGCAACAAACACATTTGCTACAGCCTTATATAGCGGCATTAGGGGCAATGATATTACCATAATTATTGCAGTTAACGCAGATGATGAAACAAAGTATGATGTGACAACTACAATTAGTGGGGTTGTTGTAGATACACAGACAGTTGCAGCAGCTACTGCATTAGTTGCAAATGATTACGTTACATTTAAGACGGGTGCAACATTGGCAGCTACAGCTGGCACACCTCTTACAACTGGTACGAATGCCACGGTTAGCGGTACAGCTTACCAGACATATCTTGATATAGTGTTAGTATATAAGTATGGACACAGAAAGTTGAACATTCTATAATAAACATAAAGGAGTGTTCAATATGGCAAAAAATCAAAAATCCTACACCTTTGAATTCAAGCAACAGATTGTAGATCTG
>JBFWMT010000020.1:0-41052 GCA_050251415.1 Anaerotignaceae bacterium
AATCCAAGTTGCATTCTGTTATTCTCAGATTCTTTATTTAACATTTTCATCACCCACTATATTTTACTATAATTTAGGGCACAAAAAAAGACAAAGTGCTCAAGATAGACACTTTGTCTTCAGTCTGGGGTCATTGATAAATTCAATGACCCTTTTTTTATAAATCTTTTAATTAATTGTTACATCTTCATAGCCAAATGCAGGCAATAATGCCGCACCACTGTCCCTAAGCTGCATATTGTTATCTCCATGAATTAATTCATACTTAATTTGAACCGATGAAGCCGTTGAAATAAGGTCTTTAATCTTCTTTGAATAATTATCAAATTCATCTTCTAAAAGATTAATATTTATTTCGTTATCCCTTTCATTTAATAATTGTCCCCTTAATCTGTATTCTGTACCATCAATTTTTACTACAAAATTGTCAGCAAAGTTGGCACTACTAAACTTCAGTTGGCTATCAAAAGTCAAATCAAATTGTCCTGATGATTTATCATAGGTAACAGATATAGGAGTTTTGTCGGTTATACTTGAAAGATTATCAGTAACCCTTTCTTCAATAGGACTTGAATAGTTGTCATAAGCATAATCAAATATTCCAGACTTGTTCATATTTATAATCATCTTAGAATTTGAATCTAGCACTAATGTTTCATCAAATTCTAACTCATAACTTATCCAATTAAAATTGTAACCATAATCAGAGATTCTAGGCTTTTTATTTCCATTTGCTGTCACCATAGTAAAATCGTCTTCCTCTATTACGACACTATCAGAATCGTAATTATTCGGTCCGCCTGTAACTTCAACCATCACACTTTTTCCGTCATTACCTACTATAACGTCTCTAATAAATGTATTTGCAGAAGTTATTTCGTTGTTAGAGAATGTTGGTGCTGCATTTTCATTTATAGACTTATCCTTTATGGCACTGCCAGTATAGGTTAAAACAGAAGTGGTGTCTGCCCCTGATACTGAAAGAACAATACAAGAATATCTATCAAAGTTCTTAACCTCTACTATTCCTGCTACAGTCCCTTTTGACAATGAAAAGTCCGTTGCAGAAAGCCCTGTGGTTGTAATACCTTCATTAAAGTATATAAATGCCTTAGAATTATCTTTATTAATTTTTACCTCTTTGCATTCTGGACCTGTTTGGTCTAAAGCCGCAAGTGTTTCCTTGTCAAAAAGTATAGTTACCAAATCTCCAACATTACCGCCATTTATATCCTCTAAAACAAATTCAATCCTCTTATCTCTATACCCACTTGTCACAGACTCTCCTGTGTCAAAAGATATCAACTGATTTGCTTCGGTTTCAAAATAAGGCCAACTGTCAACATGGATTAATTGATGCTCTTCTCCGCCATATCCACCTAAAACGCCTTCTGTAGAATCTTCTATATGTCCGTTCATGCTATTAATAAGCATATACACCTTAGCTGGTGACACTGTTTTAAATTCCACATGAATTGTTCCGTCTTCAACAAAGGCCCTTGGGTATCCTGCCGCAAACCTTGCGTCCGTACCCGTTTGACCAACATTTTCTACTTTTTCAGACAGAATTTTAATTTCAAATTCCTTTGAAGAAGTTCCGTTAATCGTGGCTGTAAGCTTAACTGTTACGTCGTCTTCGCCACGTGTGATTGCACCGGTTTGGGCATTCACCGCACCGTTGTCAGAAGTCCATGAAATTGAAACATCTGGCTGGTTTGTTAAAGAAGTCATTAAGTTTAAAGCCTTATTTACATAGTTTGCGTCAGTATTCTGTCCTAAGTAAAGGTCTTCTATTTCCCAAAATATCTGCTGTATATCCAATGATTGTGCAACTGGGCCATAGGAATTGGTTACAGTTTGGCCAAAAACATTCTCATTGTCACCATAAACCTCAACCTTAAAGTACTCTCCTACCTCTTCTTGGGTTATGGTATATGTACTTTCATCAGCCCATGGAATTGCATAGAAATCATCTGTGCCATTATCAGATACATACCACTGATAGGAAAGGTTAGAGGTGATTGTTTCACCATTTGCCTTAACATCACCAACGGCTAGAGTTTCCCCAACTTCCAAAGTTCCTGTAATATCTCCAACTTCATCTAACAAAGGTTTGTCACTTGGCGCTATGAAAAGTTTAGTTCGTACGTCTTCATATCTATCATCAGACACTATAAAATTATAAAAACTTTGGTTTGTGTCGAAAAGCATAAGGACACTACCATCTTTATAGCCTTCTGCTAAATATTGCCTAAAGCCAAAAGCCTGAGGAGTAATTCCAGAAGAAAATGAGTAAGGAACTGTACCATCGGTAGAAGTAAGAGGCCCTTCATCATCTGATACAGTTACAATTACAGGTAAAAAGGTACTGCTTGTTGCAAAATCTACATCTTGAACATAGGCAGCATAATAGGAATTTTTAGCCGCTGAAGGCAATATTCCTTTGTACTCAAAATCAGCACTTTTGTTAATATATTCATCTATGTTGTTTATTTGTTCTAAATTTTCACCCTTATCTTGTGTTAAAAGGCTTAAAGCTAAGGTTAAGCTTGGTTTTTTAACTGTTACCGTAACAGAGTCTGTTTTTGCTCCGCTTACTGTTGTTACAGTAATTACAGCTGTTCCCGCAGATACAGCACTTACCATACCAGTGGCATCCACCGTTGCAACTGCAGTATCGCTTGAAGACCACTGAACGCTTTTATCCCTTGCATTTGTAGGTAAAACCGTGGCAGTAAATGCTTTTGTTTCACCAACTGTTAAAGTGGTATCACTTTCGTTAATAGCAACACTGCTTACCTTTTTCTTGGAACTGCTGCTTGAATCATCATCGGAGTCACTGCTTGAACCTCCAGTAGAACTGCCTCCCGTGCTTCCGCTTGTGTTTGACTGTGGCGTTGAAGAAGCCTTATCTGAAGTTATTTTTGCATCGCCAGAAGGTGTTGATTTCAAAACATTTGCTTCACCGCCCACTTTTAAGTCATGGGTAGAGGATAATTCCTTTACTGTGCCGTTAATTGTCAATTCCAATCCTTCTGCTTGGTTTTCAAATCTGTCCACATTTCCTTCAATTACAACGCCTTGGTTAGCGGCTATATCTGCTGGAATTGTAACTGTCTCAAACCCGCCGCCTGTAAGCTCTCTTTCAACAAGAATCGCCCCGCTGGAAAGAGTAGTAACAGATATATTTGTATTCCCTGTCGCAAGGATGCGAATTTGTCCGTTTAATTTGTTTACAACAAGGGCCCCTGCAACATCAACATTGTTAAAAAGAACAGTGTGTTCACCGCCGCCTTTAACATAGGCATTCCCCTTAATATCAACATTCTCCAGTGTTACGTCGCCTTCTCCTACCGCCTCTGTAATCTCTAAATCCCCATTGATTGTCATGTTACAAAGGGTAATGTCAGCGTTATTTACTATTACATTGGATACCGTCATCGTTCCTGTTTCTGGGCCATATGTAGTTGGAAAAGAATAGGTTCTGGTATCAGTTAAAAGCTTATCTAAAAGAGCTATTGCCTCTGCCCTTGTAAGATTGTTTTTAGGATATACATTCCCTTCGCTTCCGCTGATATATCCTTCCTCTATTGCCGCTGACAGGTATGGTTTTGCCCAACTGCTTGCCATATTCCCATCATCGGTAAGGGAAAGAATGCTTTCATCCGAAAGAGCAATCCCCTTACTTTTAACAACAATTGCCGCCGCTTCTTCCCTTGTAATTAGCTTATTTGGTGATATCGTGGTATCGCTTGTACCGCTGATATACCCTGCGGCAAGTGCCTTAGATATTTCATTAAAGTACCAATCTGTAGGCTTAACATCCGTATACTTACTAATTTCATCACTGGTTTGGGTATTGTTATTCATTTTATTCAAAAGAGTAACAAACTCCCCACGAGTAACGCTTCCGTTAGGCTTATACTGATTATTTTCATAGCCATTTAACATCCCAAAGTCAATCCACTTTTGAAGAACCTCTTCACCCCAGTGCCCAGTAATATCAGAACCATTGGCATTCACTGCTGTAAACGAGGAAAACACCATGGTTAAGGCAAGTATGAAGGATAAAATCCTGTTTCTGTACTTTTTTCTTATTAAATTCATAATTAAAACTCAGCCCCCTATATTCAGAAATTTAACACTAATTTTGCTGCACACTCTTTTTTACAATATCTAATAAGCTTAGTATTGTAACTTTTAATCCCTCCTTTTGCTGTTGAGAAACATTGATAAGCTAAAGCTATTCTATAGACGTTGTTTCTCTTAACACATTATTTTTAATGAAAGCTATGCGGCTAACAGCTTGCAAAATGTACGCTAAATCTATTTACTTTCACGTTAAAATATATTATAAAGATTATAACAAGTCAATTCCTATTTACATATTTTTTCCATTGGCTTATATTTGATTTTAAAGCAAATGTCTTGTATAATATCGTGTGCGTATAGTATTTTAAATTAAAGGGGGATATCCTGTGGACAAGAAACCAACCATAAAAACCATTGCACAAATTGCAGGGGTCTCCCATGTTGCAGTTTCTCGTGCTTTACGTGGCTGTTCGGACATATCAACCGAAACTACAAACCGTATCCGTGAAATTGCAGAAGAAATTGGGTACACACCAAATGCAAATGCAAGAAATCTGTCCTCCAAGCGTTCTAGCACCATAGGGATGATTGTGCCTGCAATGGGCGAAAACACTACCTACAATGCACTGTTTAACCAAGTAAGCCTTTCCGCCGCAAAAAGAGACTATTGCGTTATGCTAGGCAGCAGTCACCGTAGTACAGCGCTAGAGGAAAAGCATTGCCGAATGATGGTGGAAAACCGAGTGGGTGCTTTAATTGTTTCCTCTTGCACAAGTGATGTAAGCCACATAAAAGCTATTTGCAACGGTCATATTCCCGTTTTGTATGTAGGAGGAAAAACTGACCCAAAAGAGCCTTGTGCTTTATTGTGTGATTATTATTATAGTGCCGTGCAGGCAGTGGATTATTTATACACGTTGGGACACAAAGATATTGCATTTTTTGCATATGCACCTGAAAATCTAACCATTCGCCAAAAGGAGAAAGGGTTTATTGATTGTATGAAAACCAATAACCTTACTCCAAGGGTATATATATCTGGCAACTCTTCAAACACCATTGAGGCAGGAAGCCAAATAACCGAAAAACTGATTGAAAAAAATGAAGTACCAACTGCTATTTGGTGCGCCAGTGATCTTATGGCCGTTGGCGTAATACACACTTTAAGAAAACATGGCTATTTAGTTCCAGAAGATGTTTCTGTTATAGGCCATGATGATTTATATTTTGATATTTTTCCTGATATTTGCCTAACTACATTGCATACACCTATTGCTGAAATGGGTGTAGCAGCGGCAGATTTAGCCATTGATTTAACAGAAAACAAGGCTGAAAATGATAAACTTCATCAAGTATTTCGCACGTCTTTGCTTCTAAGGAATACTGTTGTTCCTCCCAAAAACTTATAATGACTTAACAAAAACAAACCTTGGGCGTTGCCCAAACCCACTTGCTTTTTGAAAAAAGCAAGCCCAAAAACTTATTAAACCCGCATAAATATGCGGGTTTAAAGGGGGTCAATGTGGCAATGGCAAAGAAGTGCCATCTGTCCGTAGGACAGCTTTGCTTTGCAAAGTGCTGACCAGAAACCCTTGTGGGTGTTTGAGGGCAACGCCATCAAGGTTTTGATTTTCTCTTTTTCTCAAAGTTTTGACTTTGTCTACACGCTCTAATATCCTATGATTTGTGCGAAAATTGTAAGCCCAGAACCTGTAAGCATATAAATTAAAACTAATGGAAGGTAAAATTTAATCCATTGACTGTATTCAATCTCTGACACCGCCATCACTCCGTTCAAAGTGGTGGAAATGGGTGAGGATAAATTTGTAAGACCATCGCCCAACTGAAATGCAAACACCGCAGATTGTCTGGACAGCCCCAAAAAATCCGCCATGGGTGTTAAAATCGGCATAACTAATGCGGCTTTTGCTGAACCAGAAGTTACTAGAATGTTTAACACTGCATTAAAAAAGAACATTCCTAGTAACTGTATAGAAGGTGGTAAGCTTTCAACTAATTGCGTCAAACTATAAGTAATGGTATCTAAAACATTTCCTTCAGACAGTACAAGGCGAATGGTTGCGGCAAGACCAACTATAATTGCGCCTTTCATTATTTTTTTGCACCCATCTGTAAATATTGTGCAAATTTCCGTAAATGAAAAACCTTCTGTTTTACCTATGATAATTGCAGTTACCAAAAACACCACCACAATATCCGCTGTTTTCCAACCCCAAAGGGATATTCCTACTGTGAGAATTGTAAATGCCGCAGCAAATTCAAAAATTTCTATCTTTTGGCGGGATGTCATTTTTGTTGTACTTAAAACTTCCTTTTCAGCCCTTAATTGTCTGTGCTTTTTAGCATAATACAACAAGTAAAGGCTTGTAACTGTGTTTAACAAAACAAGGGAAAACCACCGCATAGACTGTCCCGAATACAAGGGGATTTCCGCTATATTTTGTGCTATGCCAACAGTAAATGGGTTAAAAATTCCTGCTGTAAAGCCTGCGTTTGTACCTAAAGCCACCATAGATATTCCAACTATTTTGGGAAACCCCGAACTTGCGGCAATGGAAATTCCAAGGGGCACAAAAATAATTGAGGCCGTAGTTAGCCCCATTGTAAACCCAAATACGGAAAACAAACACACAAATATAGGTATAACTATAAGCTCTCTGCCGTTAAGTTTTTGTACAAATTCCTTGCACAAATTTTCCATACAGCCTGTTTTAAGAATGACCTCAAATGAACCAGATATAAATAGCAGAAAGAAAATCAGTGCTGCTGTCTTGCTACCTGAAACCGCTTCATAAAGTTTATGGAAAATTAGCAACGGAGATACGGGAGTGCTTTCTATTTGCTGATAGCTTCCAGCAACAACTACAGTTTGCCCTAAAGCTTCATTTGTAACTCTTTCAAAGCTTCCTGCTGGTATTATATAGGTTAAAAAACAGCTTGAAATGATTAAGCTAATAATGATTATGTAGGCGTGAATAAATGTTTTTTTGGATTTCATTGCATCACCTTTGTATTATACTTTTATGTTCAGTGTTTCCTAATGTTTATAAATCCGTTATCCTCTTACTCTTCCATGTATGAACAGCAATAGTCTGCCAATTCCTCTGCAGAAACCTTGAACTTACTATTAGAAGGTACGTAAAAGCTTTCTCCTTCTTTAAAACATACCCATGTTTCGCTTTCTGGCAGTAAAACATTCAGTTTGCCTGCCAAAATTTCCATCTGTTCTTTTGCCCCTGTACCAAACTCATATTCACCAGGCAGAATAATGCCAAGGGTTTTTCTTGAACCGTCCTCCAAAATAATGGTACGACTGGTCACCTTTCCGTCGTAATAAGCATTGGCTTTCTTAACAATCGTTACATTTTTAATTTCATCCATTTTTATGCCTCCAGTGTATCGTTTTATTTTTCATTATAGACAACAGTAAGCGATCCTGTCTACTGTATTTTTGCATGACTATCCTTATTTTATGAAATGGACTTTTTTCTAAGGAAACGCTGATTAATTCAAATATGGAAAAATAAATTTAGATTTAGCGGCAAAAAATGGAGCGTAAAGGGCATTTTATGCAATAATATGCTATGGAGCGACCAGATTTTTTGTAAATTAATTTTTTGATAACATTAAATCAGCATTTCCCTAACTTCTTTCCATTCTGTAACAGCATAAGGGTCTAATGCTCTTTCCAATGCAACTTCACTCATAATTCCACTTTCCAGCACGATAGTTCTAACATTTTTACCTGTTTTTAGTGCCGTTTTAACTATCTCTGCGGATTTTGTATATCCAATATGTGGGCAAAGCGCAGTTGCAATGCCAGCACTTTCATTCACCATTTTATAGCATCTTTCTTTGTTTACTCTTATTCCCTTAATGCAATGATTGGTTAGGGTATTTACTGCCTGCTTTAACATTGAAAGGGACTCAAAAAGATTGTAAAAAACGATGGGTTCAAATGCATTTAACTCCATCTGCCCTGCCTCTGCCGCCAAAGTAATGGTAGTATCGTGACCAATTACATGAAATGCCACTTGGTTTACCACTTCGGGAATGACAGGATTTATTTTGCCTGGCATAATAGATGAACCATTTTGACGCTCTGGTAAATACAATTCACCAATGCCCGTTTTTGGTCCACTGGATAACAATCTTAGGTCGTTGCACATTTTAGATAAATTCACTGCACAAGCTTTTAATACCCCAGATACCATGACAAAGCCATCTAAATTTTGTGTCGCATCAAAAAGGTCTTCTGCCTGTTTTAGTGGATATCCTGTTATTTTTACAAGGCAAGGAACGATATTTTCTATGTACGAGGCATCTGCATTCACGCCACTGCCAATGGCCGTTCCGCCAAGATTTAACGTATACATTTCTGCCATACTATTTTTAATTCTTTTTTTATCTCTGCTGATCATGGATGCATAGGCATGGAAGGTTTGCCCAACACGCATTGGCACTGCATCCTGCAACTGCGTTCTTCCCATTTTTAAAACATCATCAAATTCTACTGACTTGTTAATCAGTTCTTTTTCCAATTCTTCAAGCTCCAATATTAGCTCTTTTGCAAGGTCAATTACTGTCAGTTTCCCAGCTGTAGGAATCACATCATTGGTAGACTGTGACATATTCACATGGTCGTTGGGATGAACTTTTGAATATCTCCCTCTTGCGCCACCCATGAGCTCATCGGCACGGTTGGCTATTACCTCGTTCATATTCATATTGGCACTGGTTCCTGCACCGCCCTGAATTGCATCTACAATGAATTCTTCGTGAAATTTGCCCCTTATAACTTCCTCACAAGCTTTTATAATGGCCTCTGCTTTTTTCCCATCCAGCCAATTTATTTTTTTGTTTGTAATGGCCGCCGCTTTTTTTATTTTAGCAAGATTTTGAATGAAAACCGAATTTAAAAACGTCCCTGAAATTGGGAAATTTTGTTGCGCACGTAATGCTTGAACTCCATAATAAGCTTCCTTTGGTACCTCCATTGTTCCAATTGAATCTGTCTCCATACGCATTTCTTTTTTCATAGTCTTTTCTCTCGCTTTCTGTTTGTTATATTTTGTTATTTGTAATCTGCGACAGAGAATAGCATATAAATTTTGTTCGGTAAATACTTTTAAGTGAATACGCCGTTTAAATAGTATTTTTGACCATTAGAGATTAATAATATTAATTTTTTATATGTTTATCTTTATATAATTAAGTCATTATATTTACAAAAATATGAATGGTGGTATAATTTGCATATAAATTGAACAAAAAGAAAGAAGGCTATTACATGGAAAAATTTCAAACGAATTTAACAGAGAAATCACTGGATAGTATCGACAAAAAAATTATTGATATTTTGCAAAAAAATGCACGTACACCTATTAAAGAGATTGCAAAAGAAGTTTTTCTTTCCTCTCCTGCTGTTTCTGCACGCATTGAAAAATTAGAAAAAAGCGGTATCATTATTGGTTATCAGGCACAGATTAATCCCTTTTTATTTGGCTATAATATTCGTGCCTTTATTAATCTTGAAGTAGAGCCCTTTCAAAAAAAAGAATTTTATCCATTTATACAGGCAATTCCAAATGTTATTGAATGCAACTGCGTTACTGGCGACTATTCCATGTTAATTTCCGTTGTGTTTCAAACCACTGTACAGCTAGACCATTTTATTAACGAATTACAAAATTTTGGACGGACAAAAACACAAATTGTGTTCTCTACTTCTGTTGAACATAGAGGAATTGCAATAGATCATTAACGTGCAAGGAATCTTGTGTACATACTAATGTAATAGAGAAGAAACCTTATTTTTTTTTCTTAGTTAAATCATGGTTTTCTTCCGAAAACTCGGTTAGAAATTGACGATTGTCAATCTTTTTGCTTTCATAAGGAATCCCTTTGTTAAGCTTTCCTTTGTGAACTATTTTTACAATGCCATAGCAAATGCTAAAAAATGCAACTAGCGAGATGCCTGCAAAAAATCCTGAAGTTTGACCTTTTATAAAAAGCATACTAAACAATGCCACAATCAGCCCCAATAAAGTAAATAATGAACTATACGGAAATCCACATAGACTACACTTCCCTTCTGGTTTGCCATGTACTTTTCGAAACCGAATATGCGTAATCATCAGCACGATATAAGTAAAAAGGATAGCAAATCCGCCAGAACTAATTAAAAATAAATAGACCCGTGGAAAAATCAAACCAATGAACAAGGATAGCAGCATTGCCAAACCAGAAAATAAAATGCCACGGTAGGGCACGTCCGTTTTGTCTTTTAAAAATTCTGGCGCAAGTTCACCTTCCACAAGGGAACGAAGCATTCTTCCAATGCCAAACATGGCGGCAACCATGGTAGATAAAATAGCACTGATTAATATAATATTCATAGCCGTACTAGCCCAAGTAATATGATAATAATTCAATGCTGTAACAAAGGGACTGACGTCTTCACTTAAAGTTGAAGTAGGTACAAGAAATATAAGAATTGTAATACTTAAAAAATAAAGTGCAACAAGTGCAAAAACCGTTAAGTGAATAGCTTTTGGCACTGTTTTTTGCTTATTTTTGGTTTCACTGGCCGCTAACCCAATAATTTCAAACCCTGCATAGGTAAATAAAACAATCAGCATACTTCCTGCTAAACCTTTTATCCCACCCGAAAAAAAGGCCTGCGATTGAAATACACTGCTACCTACACTACGATAATTTGAAATGCCCACAGTTATAATAAAGCCTAGCATAATAAAGACAAGAATTGCAAAAATTTTAATTGTGGCTAAGATGCCTTCTAAGCGACTTAATTGATTTGCGCCCAAAAGATTTAATAACGTTACCCCAATAATTATGATTGTGCCTAGGATAGATATTGAAATTGAAGGAAACCATGTTTTTACCAGCAAGGACACTGCTGTAGCCTCGCTAGACATGGCAATGACCATTCCCGTCCAATAAACCCATCCCACTACAAACCCCGTGCCATCGCTAATATATTGTGAAGCAAATGTTCGGAAAGAACCGGAATCGGGATTAGATACCGTCATTTCAGATAGTGCAAATAGAATAAAATAAACCATAACACCACAAATAATATAAGATAAAATAATACTGGGACCAGCGGCTTGTATTGCAACTGCCGAACCCAGAAAAAATGAACCTCCGATGACTGTTCCAAGTGCCATCATGGTTAATTGCCCCGCAGTTAAACCCTCTTTTTTATTTTTCATAGTATACCTCTCACTTCAATTTATAGCATTATTGTTTCTTTTTTTATAGAACTTATTCTAAAACCCCTGATTCCATATCATTTGCGGAATGATATGGAATCAGGGGTTTATATTTTTTGCAATATGCAGTTTTTTAATCCCAATAAACCTAATACTATTTATTCAAAAACAAATATGCACTATACAAGTATTATTCTAGGTTAAATAATTACTATTATTTTATACTCCTAGTTGAGTCCAACTATAAAATGCTAAATTTTAACCTTTAATTTCTTGTACAATGTGCTTTATAAATTCTTCCGCTGTTGGGATGCTGGCGTTGTTATGCAAACCTTCCTGCTCATTCATATTATAATTCTTAAGCTTGTTTTCATAGGCATAATGGATAGCCTCCTGCATATCCCTTTTTACGTCCGCAACGGTTACTCCATGCTCTTTTGCAATTTTACGATAGATATTTCTCATGCTCATGGTAAATTCACCTCTTTCGAATATTAAAACCTACATTATCAAAACTGTATGCATTATGATTCTATTAAAAAACGATACAATACGGCACTATGGTAATGCTATCTATTACACTTAGGTAGAGGTGTTCCTGTGGCAAGTTCTATGGAGTAGCCTTTATGAAGAACTATTTTAATTAATAATTCTCTTTTCTGACCTCAAAATAGCTTTGGGAATATTTGCAAACAGGACAAACCTCTGGTGCTTTTTTACCCATTACAAGGTGTCCGCAAATTCTGCATTCCCACATACATTCTTCTCCTTTTTCAAACACCTTCTGCATTTCTATATTTTTAAGTAGGGCTCTGTATCGTTCCTCATGAGCTTTTTCAATGTTACCAATCCTGCGAAAACGTGCCGCAAGTTCAACAAATCCCTCTTCTTCTGCCTCTCTTGCAAAACGGTCATACATGTCCGTCCACTCATAGTTTTCCCCTTCAGCAGCCGCTAAAAGGTTTTCGGCTGTTGTTCCAAGGTGCCCCATCTCCTCATACCAAATTCTAGCATGTTCCTGTTCATTTCTAGCCGTAGCTAAAAAAATTTCAGATAATTGGTCAAAGCCTTCCCGCTGTGCAATATGTGCAAAATATGTATATTTGTTCCGTGCCTGACTTTCGCCTGCAAAAGCCTCTGCTAAATTCTTTTCTGTTTTCGTACCTGTATATGGGTTCATTTTTTCACTTTTTTCTTCAACCTTAACAAAAACTGAAGCAGGTTGCTTGCAAATAGGACATTTGAAATCCTCTGCTAAACTGCCTTCGTGAATATAACCGCAAACACTGCAACGCCATTTTTCCATTTTAGTTTCTTCCCCCTTTTTCTCTTCATTGTTTGGAATAAGCTTTAATAATTTTTCAGCTGTTTCTTTTGGAAAATCATCACTGGGTGGATTTTTCAATAAAGATTTTAAAAGGCTATAGGTATTCTCGCTTTGAGGTAACATATATCCAGATTCTCTTAAAATATCCTCTGCCATCAATCTGTTTGATTTTGCAATAGCTTTTGAAAGCTGTTTTAAAATGGGATTATCCGTAGTTTCTGCAATTTGAGACGCTATTTTTTCCTGTGTTACTTTGCTTTGGGAAAGAGTTAACATCCCATTCACAACGCTGTTAGACTTTAATTGCTGTGGCGGATATTCAACAGGCACCATGGATATTGCTCCAGAAGGACAGGCATCTGCGCAGTCTCCGCAACCAATGCATTTAGTAATGTCAATAATACTATTTTCCGTATCACTTGCCCCTGTTGGACAGACATAAAGGCAAAGACAATCCTTTGTACACAGTCTAATATTTCTTATTGCAATCTTTTTCATTGATGTCAGCTCCTTTCAATTTTATTGAATTTCCAGCTAGGTACTTTGCATACAGGGCAAAGTTCTGGTGGATTATCTCCAACGTAGATAAAACCACATACTTCACAAACATAAATATTTGTATTTTCTAAGAAGGCATCCCCTTCTTTTTCATAACGGCTCAAAATAGAATGAATAATTCTAGTAACTTTTTCACCCCAAACAATGGCACGCTGTGCACCACGGTCATCATTTGCTTTTGCAACTGCGTTTACGTTGTCAAAACTTTCGTTTAAATCCTTCTCAATAAGGAAACGTAATTGATGGATATCAAAGTTTTCAAATGCGGGTGTTCTTTCTTTAAAATATTCAGAAAGTTCTCCAAACAGCTTTGCCTCTTCCTCAAGATATTGCTTTTCACAGCCCCTTGCAAGATTAGAGCATAAGGCGGATAGTTCTGCTGTTGTAAGTTTTCTTAAATCTCCGTTATTTTCCTGAATTGGTAGTGATTTCTTTACTGATTGTGCCTCTTCTTCCATTCGTTTAAATTCTGCTTTAGTAGCCCCGCACAAAGGACAAACCCAATCATTGGGCAACTCTTCCCACTTAGTGCCAGGTTTAATTCCTGCCAAAGGAATCCCTACAGCTTCATCATATATAAAGCCGCAAATTGTACATACATACTTCCTCATAAACGAACCCCCCTTTGTTTATTCTATATTTTAATTATACTAAAAATAATATATAACAACTGTGATTTAATCACAGATAATATTTATTATTACAATTTAATTATTATCGTTTAGCTTTTGTTACCCTAACCAAATTCTTTCTATTTCCTACATTAAACCCTCTAATTAAAGTCTCAAAACCGCAAAGATGTCCATTTTTGCAATAAACCTGGGGCTGATAATCCCTGAAATTATCAGCAAAAGTAAAGGCGATAGAATATCACCAATAATATTATTGTTTGTTGAGATTGCGTAAGCATATAATATATAGAATAAAGTTAATAAGATTAAAAATATTTTTCTTTTCATATCCCATCCCCCCCACTATTTACACTGAATTTAAAATATAACTGTCTTATAACGTTGTCCCATGTTAGAAAAAATGAAGAAATAATTCTTAATAAATTCTTCTACAACAGTTTTTTCCGCATTTCTTTGCCAAATACAACGCCTTATCCGCTTTATCAATCAGACTGTTTAGCTCAAATGGTTCATCTTTTTTTGTGCTTGTATAAACCCCAATGGATATAGTTATCACCTGAATATCCTGCCTGTTTTCATGGGTAATATCTAATCGCTGGATTTTTCGGCAAATACTCTCGCATAATGAATCCCCTTTTTCCAAACTAAGGTTAGGAATAAAAGCAATAAATTCTTCTCCTCCATATCTGCCGGCACAACCGCCTGCCAATTCAACCTCATTAAAAATTGTCTCCCCTACCTCTTTAAGAACCATATCCCCTTTAATATGACCGTAATAGTCGTTGTAGGATTTAAAGTTATCTAAATCCATCATCACTACCGTTATGGAATCTTCCGTACGCCTCAGTTTTTTTACCTGCTGCTTTGCATACCCTTCATAGTATGTTCTGCTGTATAACCCCGTTAGCTTGTCCTTAAAAACAATGCTTTTCATTTCTTTTCTATAACTTATTTGAATTTTGAAAGATGTAGCCAACAAAACCGTTGTTGGCACAAAAAGTAATAAAGACAGTACAAACATAACTTTTTTTCTATAGAGATAAAACCCGTCGGAATAGGTATCCACCCCTAGTAACCCAACATATTTTCCTTCTTGGGTATAAATAGGAACCATAGCAGATATTTGACTTCCCCATTCATCGTTGTTTATAAAATATCCTGACTCTTCTTTTATGTAAAGTTCTTCCGTTTGGCTCTCAACATGGGTATACCTGTTTTTGTCTGCATAATACTCTGGGTCAGCGTACACCTTGCATTGTTCTTCTTCTTTCACAATGACATCCATTAGCCATACCCAGTCTAACGCTGTGCCAACAGGCATTCCATAGAACTCTTTGTCTGTGTTTGTAACATAATATTTTATTTTATTTTCATCTAGTTTTCTTATAATATATGTATATTTAATTTCTTCACTTAGGCTTGTATTTTTAAAAAGTTCACTTAATTCTTGGTTATTTGAGTTTTGTAAAAGCTCATTAAAAGATATTTCTTCTAAAGTTTTCAACTGCTTATCTGTTATATTTAATCCATTTACGGCAACTGTTGCTAGGTTTAACGTACTTTTTCCCATTTCAACAAAATAATGGTCCCCTATCCAGCTAGAAACCAGTAATATTGCCAAGGAACCCACTAAAAGATAAGCTATCGTAGCCATAAATACATAATAATGTAGGTTTTTTTTCATCCCAATTCCACCTTTCTGTTTTGGGAGGATTATAATACAATGAGGATAGATTATTTTTATGGGCTTATGTAAATTAATTGCCTTTACTTTTTCTTAATTTTACCATATAATCAAAAACTGCATTGTGTCATATGTTACGAATTTTTGGAGGTTTACGTGAAATATATTAAGCTAATTAAGCAGACTTTTATTGGATGTCAGTTGACAGACGATGAGATAAAGATGGCTTTAAATAATTATAATTTTAAAATTAGACACTTTCATAACGGAGAGGTATTACATACTGAGGATGAAAAGTGTATTAACTTGGAAATACTGTTAATTGGGAGCATTGAAAATATGCAAATTGACCAATTTGACAATGAACGAATTATAAAAACTTTTGAACCCAATGAAATTATTGCCGGTAATATTTTGTTTGGAAGCTTCCCCAAATATCCTTTATCCTTTTTAGCCCAATCGGAGGGAACTTTATTACAGGTGGACAAAAATTTTTTATTTGAACTTTTTTTAAAGAAACCTAATATACTTAGGCAATTTCTAATACAGATTTCTGACCGTGCCATAAGTCTTGGCAGTAAAATAAAGCTTGCAGAGCGAAAATCACTGAGGGAAAATATTATGGACTACCTGCATTCACAAAGCTTATTACAGAATTCAAAGACCTTTAATTTGCCCATATCCAAAACAGAACTTGCAAATCGGTTAGGGGTACAGCGTACCTCTGTATCCAGGGAATTTTCCAGAATGGAAAAGGATGGATTAATAAAATTGTATGATGATAATAGAACAATTGAAATTGTAAAATAAACAAAGGACGCAAAGTCTGAAATTCTAGGCTTTGCGTCCTTTGCAATACTAGTATTATTAAATGTTTTGCTGAATATAGCGGTAAAGCATAGAAGAAACTTCTGCACGGGTAGCATTTGCTTTCGGATTGAAATTCTTGTTTGTATCCCCTGTCATAATGCCTGCCTGCTGCATAGCTGTAACCGCTGCTACATAGTATTCGCCTATATCGGAAGCATCTGCATAGGTATTAGCTTCACTGGCAACAGGTAAAGTATACCCTGTAGCCTTTGCGAAGTTTGCTATAATAACAGCAATTTCTTCTCGTGTAATTGCTCTGTCGGGAGCAAATTCATTGTTGCCAATACCGTGAATAATTCCTTTTTCAAATGCCCATTCAATATAAGTCTGGGAATCCTTTCCTAATTCAACATCGGTAAAACTGCTTGTGGTGTAATCACTTGTATCCACCTCCGCTAATCTTCCAAGCGCTGATACAAGCATTTCCCGAGTCATTGCAGTGTCTGGTGCAAAAGTAGTTTCTGATGTACCTAGCAAAATTTCTTTGTCCACAACATAATCAATGCTTTCCTTTGCCCAATGATGGTTCGTGTCTGTAAGCATTTCACTTGGTGCTGTATAGCCTACACCGTACATCGATAAATGATGTGTATTAAAGATAACTCTTTCCCTTGTTGCATCATAGAAGGAACCCTCTACGCGCATTGCATTTTCATTTTCGTCTACATAAACAGCATACAAACCACTAGGAACTTCCCCATTTGCTGCTATATAAGGAATTTCTATTGTAGCCGCCCCATCCCTAAAGTTGGATACCGTACTATTTGTGCCGTAGCCAACTGTAATATCAAATACGGGTCTTGAACCAATCATTGCCTGTGCTGTTTCAGGAAGATTTTGTTGTTGCACAATATCAATATTTAAACTACCACTGCTTTGCTTCTGAATTTCTAACAGTGCTTTTGGGTCAAAGTTTATAATCACAGGAGAACTGTTTATTTCAAGGTTTGTTACACCTGCGCTTAGAAGGTTATTTAATGCATTTGGTGAGAGCGTAGCCGTTAAAGCAGTTGTTCCTGTTGGCATGGTAACATTTAAAGCAACTGAGATACCATTCCCCGCATTCCCTTTTGCTGCCTCTGCCTGAGCTTTTTCAATGGCATCCGTTACAGCCTTATCTGGAATAGGTGCACTGGCTGTGCCGTTTGTTCCAACTGTTGCAATTATGGAAGACACTGCAGTAACTGGTTGGTTTGGCTGACTTTCTCTTATCATTGCTGTATTGGCTGAACTGTTGGCACTGGAGGATGAGCCACCTTCGGAACTTCCACCAGAGGAACGACGTATCCATTTAGCGTAAACGGTCATATTTCCGTTTACAACGGTACTGACGGTGAAATCCACCCCTGTTCCATCAGCCAAGGTATTCCAACCGCCAAAGGTATAGCCCGACCGTGTTGGTGGTGTTGGCAGACTAACTGTTTCCCCTTCAAGGACAGTTTTTTCTGTCGGATTCGCCGCCGTTGTGCCACCATTTTCATTAAAGGTAACGGTGTATGTAGATGGTGTGGTTGTGCCTCCATTGGAATTAATCGTCCACTGTGCGTAAACCGTTATATTTCCGTTCACAACGGTACTGGCAGTGAAATCCACCCCTGTTCCATCAGCCAAGGTATTCCAACCATCAAAGGTATAGCCCGACTGGGTTGGTGGTGTTGGCAGACTAACTGCTTCCCCTTCAATGACAGCTTTTTCTGTTGGGTTCGCCGCCGTTGTACCACCATTTTCATTAAAGGTAACGGTGTATGTAGATGGTGTGGTTGTACCTCCATTGGAATTCAGCGTCCACTGTGCGTAAACCGTTATATTTCCGTTCACAACGGTACTGGCAGTGAAATCCACACCCGTTCCATCAGCCAAGGTATTCCAACCATCAAAGGTATATCCCGACTGGGTTGGTGGTGTTGGCAAACTGACCGTTGCCCCTTCAATGACAGCTTTTTCTGTTGGGTTCGCCGCCGTTGTACCACCATTTTCATTAAAGGTAACGGTGTATTGGGTTAGTGGAATACTTTCAAATTCTGCCGTAATAGTTACATTTGCCGACGGCATAGCAAAGCTGTTTCCCCCAATAGCAAAATCACCATTTCCGTCATTATATTTCAGTGTGCCTGTTTTCAACTGCATTCCGCTTTCTGGCGTAACAGTAAGTGTCACTGCTGTACCTGACGTTGCGGTAGATACACTTGGTACAATACTTCCTCCCGTTAATGACCCCACACTTACGGTATATTGGGTTGGTGGAATGCTTTCAAATTCTGCTGTAATAGTTACGTTTGCCGACGGCATGGAAAAGCTGTTTCCTGTAATGTCATAACTACCCATTGCATCGTCATATTTCAGTGTACCCGCTTTCAACTGCATTCCGCTTTCTGGCGTAATATCTAGGGTCACTGTTGTACCTTCCGTTGTGGTAGATTCACTTGGAACAATGCTTCCTCCTGTTAATGAACCCACACTTACAGCGTATTGGGTTGGTGGAATACTTTCAAATTCTGCTGTAATAGTTACGTTTGCAGACGGCATTGTAAAGCTGTTTCCCGTAATAGCATAATCGTTACTTCCGTCGTTATATTTCAGTGTGTCCGCTTTCAACTGCATTCCGCTTTCTGGCGTAACAGTAAGTGTCACTGATGTACCTGACGTTGCAGTAGATAAACTTGGAACAATACTTCCTCCTGTTAATGAACCCACACTTACAGTGTATTGGGTTGGTGGAATGATTTCAAATTCTGCTGTAATAGTTACGTTTGCCGACGGCATAGCAAAGCTGTTTCCCCCAATAACAAAATCACCATTTCCGTCATTATATTTCAGTGTGTCCGCTTTCAACTGCATTCCGCTTTCTGGCGTAACAGTAAGTGTCACTGATGTACCTGACGTTGCAGTAGATAAACTTGGAACAATACTTCCTCCTGTTAATGAACCCACGCTAACGGTATAAAAAACAGGTGCGTCCACAAGAATGCCGCTGGTTGACCCAACTCCCTGTAATGTAAGATTTGCATCATTCCCTAAGGCATCCCTAATGGCTCCGCCATTGCAAATAACACTTGTGCCACATTCAATTCCCGTGGTATCGATATCCCCACTTGCAACGGTATATCGAAAAACAATGGAACTTGTGCCAGTGCCACTTATGTATTGGGCATTCACCGCTCCCGAATCCAGCGTAATTGGAAGGTTCGGCGTTCCGCCTGCCGTATTAACAGTAACGTTGGAGGAAAAATTTACTGTAAAATCCATGTTGTCCCCTGTTACATAGGTTTTTGCTTCGGGTACATCAACCGAGGTTACTACAGGAGAAACCGCAAATACCTTGAACTCTGAAACAGAAGCCCAATAGTTATTGCTTTGGTTTCCCTTGGTGATGTACAACCTCACATACCGATATGAGGCTGGAGAAATGGTTCTGGTAGTTGAGTTAACTGTGTTCCCTGTCACCGAATCCAAGGTAATCCAGTTAGTTCCATCGGTGCTTCCCTGAAACAAATAATCACTTAAATTGCAAGAGCTATTCCACCCTGCCGTGCCAAGACCATCCACTTGCCACTTTCCAATATAATATGTCCCTTTCAAGTCTAGCATTAGCCACTTGTCGCCAGATGTTCCGCTGTACCACCTGCTATCCGAAGTATTAGAGTTGTCTACGGCTTTATCTGCACTGTAAGGTGGAACCCATGAGCTTGCAATGGCTGTTACGCCTGAAACCTGAGTTTCCGTTTTTTCTGCAAAAGCAACTTGGGGCATTGCAATAGCAATACACAGCACTGCCAAAAACAGCTTTCTTGTGCCTGACACAACTGCTTTTAGGCATTTTATTTTTCTTTTAAGCATCTTCTTCCCTCCTTTTCTTAGCCTTTCGATGGAAAAATTCCACCTGTAATTAAGTAATACCGAAAACTAGGCGATGGCACAGCACCTCGCAAGTCTGGAATTGCAAAATTATTGGTATCTCCACCATAGGTGGTACCAACTAAAGAAGACAAAGCCTGATTATTTGCCGTTACAAGTGTTTGTCCATTGCAAACTGCTGTATTGCTAAATGTTCTGTTGGTAAAAGGGAATAAATCAATGCTTCCCATAAATTCATCCGTCGGGATTGAACCACCCATCGTAGGATACATCCCATCGTGCACAATGTAATAGCTTAACCCCTCTAACGGGGAAGCTTTGGTTAAATCTGGTACACTAAATGAATTGACGCCATTCCCCCCGAAGGTAGTACCAATTATGCTATAAAGGGATGAATAGCTAGGTATGCTATAGGTTGACCCATCGCATTTTAAAAAGGAACTCACTAATGTTTCAGTTTTCTGCACAAGCATGTCAGGCAAAAGACAAACCTCTCCAATTATTAGACTACCAGAATCAAATCCATAGTTGCCCTTGATGCTCATATAGTATTTTGCCCCAGAAACCGGGCTGGCATTGGTCAAATCCGGCACTTTAAAAGTGGTAGGGTAATCGCCTCCAAAGGTATTGCCAATTAATGCAAACAAGGCTGGATACTCTTGAATATTCAACGTACTCCCGTCGCAAAGTACCCAATTTTCCGGTGTATCCTTAATTGCAAGCAGAGAAATTTGCCCCATGCATTCGTCTCCTGCGTTTGCCATTGCATATGCTGGTGAGCACAACCCAAGTGTACTCATCAGTGCCGCAAAAACTAGAACCATACTTAATCGTTTTTTCAATTTCATCTTACCATCTCCTTAAAAATATTAATGTAAAATAACTTCCATTTCTTTTGTTCACCGTAACTTTTATAACTCCTGCCAAATTCATTTCTAGCCAAACCCCAGTTCAAATATCTTTTCTATTCCCCTTTTTTACGAAGCATTTGTCCTTGAGTACCCCCTTACGCTTGAGCGTTTTTATAGTTCCAATATATTCCTATTATATCAGTTTAAATAGTCTTTTACAAAAAAGATATCCCCCAACGGGTACTTTTTAATAACTACAAATCTGTTTTCTCATAGTGCCATGAATTACTAGCAACGGGGTTTTCAATGTTTTTAGGATGGCTTTTCAGCCATCCCCTTTTTCATTCTTATTTCTCCACCTCTTCGCAGTAACGCATTAAAATTGAAGCTACCTGTGCACGGGTTGCACTTCCTTTTGGGTCAAGCTGACTATTTCCTGTGCCAGAAATTAAGCCTGCATTTACTGCCCAGGATGTAGACTCTCCTGCCCAACTGGAAAGTTGGCTGTAATCGGAAAATTCCTTTACTGCCATTCCACCTTGGGTGGTGTCATAGCCTTTAACTTTTGAATATCTATACAAAATTGAAGCCAACTGCTCTCTGGTAATCACATCGTTTGGTGCAAAAATTCCGTTTCCATAACCACCAACAATATCATTTTCTGCCGCCCATGCTACTGCCTCTGCGTAGTATTCGCCGTCAGCAACGTCTGTAAAGTTTGCCTTCCCTTTTGCACTTGGCTGTCCTTCAAGTCTCCAAAGAATTGTAACAATCATTCCTCTAGTTGTGCTAAGGTTTGGTGCAAATTCTTTGTCACTAGTTCCAGACATTAAGCCGTTTTCAGTAACATAATCTACAGCTTTCTTGAACCAATCGCCGTCTTTTACATCACCGAAAGAAGCCTTTTTGCTGTTTTCGTCTTTCTTTTCTTCCTTAACTTCTTCTTTTACTTCTTCTTTTGTTTCCACAAAGCTTGCAGTAATTGTGTGTGCCTTGGTAACATCTTCAAAGCTATATTTTGTAACCTTGCCAACGCTTGCACCGTCAACTATTACATCTTTAACTTCATAGCCTTTATTTGCTGTAATTGTAAAGGTTTTGTCTGCATTTTTTGAAACAGAAACTTCGCCATCTGGGCTGATAGTTCCACCTTTTTGGGCTTTAGCGGTAATGGTGTAGTTTGTAGTGCTAACACTACCGCCACCATCAACGCTGTCGTCACTACTTTTCTTTTTATATGCAAAGGTTGCATTTCCTGTAAATGCACCAGTCAATTTAAAAGGTACTTGAGTTTCATCTACACCTAAAGTAGCACCCTTAGGCACAAGGCTCCAGTATTTGTAGGAGTTGCACTGTACTGAGGCAATCTGTGTTCCTCTTGGTATACCTGGAAGAGAAACCATGTCACTTTCTGCCTTGGTGTTTGTTGTATCCACCACATAAAATGGTGCAATTGAGCCATTTGTAATCAGTTTACTTGTTTTATCAACCGTCAGCTTTCCGTTCTGAATATAAACACCGTACTCACAGCCAACGTTAAGTGTTGAACCACCAGTTACTATTACTTCACCGTTGTTTACAAAAATGCCCATTCCATCTGAATGCACTGTCATATGTGCACCATTTAACACCTGTACTGTGTCTGCCATAACTCCAATTGACCCTGATACATAATTATCACTTTCACCTGTAACCAAAAGGGAAGCACTTTCCCCATCTACAATCACGTTCCCGTTGTGATTCATTAAATCAGCAAGGGAAATGTTTCCACCAACTGTTACCGTTGCTTGGTCTTGAATGGTTAAACTTCCTCCATTTGATGAACCACCGCTAATACCTTCATTCATTGTAATTGTTCCTGTTCCGCAAATAGTCAGGTTTGATGCTTCAACACCACTAAAGGTAATTCCTCCTTCTACAACGGTATTCCCGTTCAAACCCATTGTAACAGGAACTCCTGAAGGTAAAGTAATATTATCATTTGTTACAACAAGATTATCCAATATTAGGCTAAATCCGTCTGTGGCATTTCCAGCCCATGTATATCCATCTCCATAAGTTTCTGTTGTATCCAAATCAAGAGCAGGCACAGCATTAATTGGTTCTCCGCTGTTGGTGTAGTACTTGTTGGCAGTTCCCACAAACACTTGAACCATTCCTGTACCCGTTGGTTTTAAAATTGCCAACGACGCATTTACATCTTCTTGTGTACTGTCATCTGGTAAAACTATTGTGCCGTCATTTACAAGAGAGCCATTATTGGTAACATAGTCGCTAACGCTCAGCCCTTTCATATATTCACACACATCCAGCACTGCACCCTTTGGAATTGTAAGGGTATTGCCAGAAGGAATGTTCAGTTTACATGGAAATAGCTGAATTATATCCCCTAAGAAAATGACTACGGTGTCCCTTGCATTTCCATTATTGTCATAAAACTCCATTGGGGCACTGCCATAAGGAATGAAGAAATTAGTACCCGTTGTACCGCTAGCTTCATAAGTATTTACCAAAGCGTTTAATGTACCGCCTGTTTTTGTAATATCGCCGTATACAATCAAACCGCCGTCCATAGTTGCACCACAGGTTACTGTACCGCCAGTCATTTCAAAATTACCCCTGCAATTAATTTTTCCATTGCTTCCATTGCTACCTGGTGTAAAAATTGTGCCTCCTTCTACAAGGGCATTTCCTAAAATCTTTAACCCTAAAGAAGCCTCTAAGCTTCCACCTGTCATTTTAAAGTCCACTGTTTCAATACCAAAACAATTGTCATCTGCATTCCCGCTTTTAAGTGTTCCGCTTTCCACAACAAATGTACCGTCTGTGGAAATAGACATGTCTTCACTTTTGGTAATAGTAGCCAAACTTCCGTTACCAGAAACCGTAAGGCTGTAAGGCTGTGGTGTAATCACACTCATATTATTTCCTGTTACCATAGGCTGACCCTGTTGAATTGCAGGGGCAAAGTGTTTATCTATGCTCATGTTGGTTAACGCATTTTCCCCTTCCAGAACCAATTTTATATTGCTTGCAGGCAGGGTAATGATAGGTTTTGCCTGTTCAGCCGTAATTTCTGCATTATGCATGGTCAAAGTTCCGTTGCTAGGTGAAAAAATCATATAACCATTGTATGCTTTATAGTAAGTGTCTGCTGTTGGGGTGTCTACGGTTAAATCCACCCCTCCGTTACTTACATCCCCACCAAATGGATAAATATCATCGTCTACAATTATAATCTCTTTGTCGCCAATCTTAATTGTGCCGTTGCCAGTAATTCCAAGTGCTTTAATTTCCGCACCTGTAGTTACCGCTGGAAATTCAATTGTGCCGTTGTTTACAATAGTTCCATTGTTGGTAATCTTTGGCACACCCGCTATAGATTCATCATCGCCCACCGTAAGGGTTACACCATCATTAATGGTAAGGGTTGCACCATTCATTATGGTAAGCCCTTTCTCTCCAGTCGGATCCCAAATAATGTTGTCATTATTTAACACCACATTGCCATATACAGTATTTATATTGTTGCTTCTTTGGTCACCCCTATCTTCAGTTATCCAAGAACCTGTAATAGTGCCTTCGGTATAATTAAATTTACCTAAACACATTGTTTCCACATTCACTGTTCCTTGTGTATCTATAGTAATTTCACCTGCAATTATTTTATTAGAAGTAACATTGGCATTGCCATTGCCATAAATAAATATCTTTCCTGCGTAAATTCCCTTAATTACACCAGTTAAGTTTACATTTACACCCTCTGTTAAGGTAAAATTTCCACTTCCATTGTCTATGCCTGTGTTTTGACCTTGGATGTTTAACGTACCACTGCCCTGTACTAAAATATCTCCATATGGTTTGTAAATTCCCTTCGCACCAGTGGAAACAAGGTTGTTTTCTCCCACCGCTTCAATGGTAATATTATTTCCAGGCAAAAATAGTGCGGGGTTTGCGGTTTCAATGGAAGCATTTTGCAGTGTTACTTTTCCGTCGGAAGGCTGCCACAATATGTACCCATTGCCTGCCTTATAACAGGTGGTTGTAGTTGGTGCTTCATGTAAATCCATCCCACTGTCGGTTTTAGGAGTTCCTGTAACTTCATACACACCGCCATTTACAGGGGCAACCTCTTTGCCATCTCTTATCACCTTGCCACTGCCTGTTAAAGTGCCGTTTTTAGTAAGTTCCAAAATAATAGCATCTGTAGCTGTAGCTGGAAATTGAATTGTGCCGTTGTTTACAATAGTTCCAAGGTTGGTAATCGTTGGTATTCCAGTATCATCGTCATCTTGCACCGTAAGGGTTACGTCCTTATTAATGGTAAGGGTTGCACCATTGGGTATAGTAAGCCCATCTTCATTAGGGTAATCATAAATGGTTTGGCCTTCTGTTAGGGTATAATTGTTATACACAGTACTAACATAGTAATTTTGGCTCTCATATTCCTCAACCCATAAATCTGCAAGTTTACCGTTGGTATGAATAAATTTTCCGTTTATAAACATATAGGATGCATCCACTTTTCCTGTGGTATCTACAGTAATATCCCCACTGGTATCAAGTTTAATTTCCCCAGTAGGTGTATTTTCGGTAAACCCAAGGCTGGCATTTTCCATTATGCTGATACCACCACGGGTAGAAAGGGAATTTTGACTATTTTTATTATTAATAGGGGTTACTGTCACGTCTCCTGAAATTGTAAGTGCCCCATTTAAACTAATTGCACTGCACCCAAAAGGTGCTGTATCTTCACTTGTAACTGCAAGAGTGCCACTGCCTTTAATAACCGTATTCGCACTGTCACCTCCGTCTCCACCCATGGCGTAACTAATACCATTGGTATTGGATACAAGAACATTAGTCCCTTCCGCTACAATGGTAACATCATCAGTTCTCTTCAAGGTTAATGCAAATGCATTGCCCGTGGTGGTGTCTATGGTGGCGTCTTTCAAGGTTAGGGTGTTTGCACCGTCCCACAATATGTAGCCGTCTCCTGCCTTGTAATAGGTATTCTGGCTAGGTGCTTGGCTAAGGTCTAACCCTGTTTCGCCTACGTCACCGCCATCGCTATAACCACTTGGTATCTCTGTCGCCAGTGCCATTTGTGGCAACATACCAAACACCATACAAAGTGTTAGCAAAATACTTAAAAGTCTTTTTCTCATTTTTAAATTTCCTCCTTCTTTTTCCCAAAATTATTTGAATAAATATGTTCTTTCTTCCCTTCTTTCTTCCAAAAAACTTGTATTCCCTAGCTATACCAGCAATTCACAGCGTGTAAGTGCCTTGCAAAGCTGGCTGTAGCACACAGGCTTAAGCAGATAGTCGGCTACTTGAAGATGATAGGCTTCAATGCCATAGCGTTCAGTGTCGCTTACTATAATTAAAGCACATGAACCACAAAGCTTTCTTACATTGCTTACAGCTTCAATTCCAATGTCCCCTTTAAGTGAAACCAGCACAATATTGGCAACGGAGGGCACCATGCTTTTTGCAAGTAACTCTATGGAATCGAACTCGGTAATACGGATAGGAATATGCCGTCCATAGTAATATCCGCCGATGTGCCTTACAATCCTTTTCCGTTCCAGTATATCCTCCTCACAAACGCAGATATTCAAAAACTTTCCCCTCCTTTATCACTTGTTTCATTCATAAAAATCTCCACCCGTGTTTCACATTCGGACGCATGTATCTTACATTTTTTATAGGGAAAATTCAATAAACTCGATGTGAAATGCCACTTTTCGATGTGAAAAGCACTTTTAAACCTAAAAAAGGGGTTGACAAGGGGTATTAAACTTGCTTAACGTAAAAAAAGCCCTGCTTTAGTTTATAATGTACATTTATAACTTACTAGGAATAAGGAGTTGACAAAAATGGCATTACAGCAATTAAAATATGTAGTGCCTATGTCAGATAAGGGAACAATAAGTGAGGAAGCAAGCACTAGAACAGATATAGTTTTACCCAGTGAACTAATGTTACTTAATTGCCCCACTTATTAGACCTACAACATCTAATAAGTGGGGCAACCTTCATTTTTTAGTGTTAATTCTTTAATTCTTAATCTTCATGGTTCCCGAAAATAAATTTTAAAAGAACCTGTTGAAATGTTATCTTATCAACAGGTTCTTTTAATACTTTCTTAATTCATAAGCACTCCACAAAAGAGTTCTTTATATACTGTTAGAATTTTCAATCACTTAAACTGTCTTAGTACTTACTTTCATAATCACTCCATTTATGGTCATTGTTATCCGCTCTGGAACTATCCACAGTCCCATACGTCATATCATGCCCGCCCTTTAGTTTGAAATTTCCGATTAATTCCTTTAGCATGTGTGACTGACTAGAAAGCTCCTCACTTGCAGCTGCACTTTCTTCCGCCGTTGCAGAGTTTGTTTGAACAACCGCTACTACTTGCTCTACGCCAATATTTACTTGAGCTATTGAAGAAGCCTGTTCTTTACTTGCATCGGCAATATGCTGAACAATATTAGTAGTCTTTTCCACATTTTTAACAACTTCTTCCAACGAATTTGCTGTTTCGTTTACATTATTAACTCCTTGCTCAACTGCATGAACAGCTTGCTCAATTAAAATGGCAGTATTCTTTGCACTCTCGGCTGATTTTCCTGCCAAGTTACGCACTTCATCAGCAACCACAGCAAAACCCTTTCCAGCCTCTCCTGCTCTTGCCGCTTCTACCGCTGCATTTAATGCCAAAATATTGGTCTGGAAAGCAATATCTTCAATAGCTTTAATAATTTTGCCAATTTCATTAGAAGTGCTGCTAATTTCTTCCATAGAAAGAACCATCTGCTCCATCTGCTCCTTGCCACGAGTAACAGCAATCATAGATTCATTTGCAACTACTTTTGCTTCCTCTGCATTTTTCGATGTATTACTACTATGTGAAGAAACTTCATTAATTGATGCAGATAATTCTTCAATTGAACTTGCCTGTTGTGTTGCTCCCTGAGAAAGTGCCTGTGCACCTGAAGCAATTTGTTCGGAACCACTTGCCACCTGCTCCGCTGCAATATCAATTTGGGTAAGTGTTTCCTTCAGCAGGCTAGCCGTACTAGACAAAGCATTTTTAATTTTTGCAAAATCTCCATCATAAGTATTTTTAAACGTTAAGTTTAAATTGCCATGTCCCATTTCCTCAAGTAAGTAAGAAATCTCATCAATGTAATGTATGTATTTTTTCAGTCTATCAGCTAAAATTCCCATCGACTTAGCTAAATGCCCTACCTCATCATGGGTATCTATATCAATATCCACCTCTAAATTACCTTCCGCAAGAATTTGTGTAACCCTATTCAATTTTCCAATAGGTCTTACTATGCTTAGTATAATATAAACACCTAATCCCACTGAAATAGCAATACATATAAGAATAATTATAATCAATCCCATTATAGACTTGTGTATTTGAGCATCAACAATAGCTCTTTCCTCTGCTACATAGCTATCAATATAATCCGTATAATTCCCTGTGCCTATAACTAAGTCAAAAGGCTTAAAATACTCAGAATATGCCCTTTTAGGAGATGATTCTGTTTCTCCTGGCTTAGCAAAATAATAATCTGAATAGCCTCCACCATTCATGGCTTGTTTTTTTATTTCTTTAATAAGTTCAAACCCGTTATCATCCTTTGCATTTGCACGGTTCGTTCCCTCTGTATCATTGCCCAAAAGAACTACACAAGTACCATCTGACCTATCACCCCAAAAATATCCATCTTCTCCATATCTCATATCTCGAAGTGTATCAAATCCTACCTTTTCAGCTTCTGCTAAAGTATATTTACCCGCCAAATGGCCATCATAAATGCTTTGTAGCATAGAAGCGGCCGTCTGCACCTCTTCCTTGATTTTTGTATCAAAATCAGTTCTAATACTATCTTCTAGTTTTTGCAGAAAATTATCTTTTTGATTGTACATGCTATAAATAGAAGTACCTGCAACACTAATACAAGAAATAACCCCTAGAAGTAATAAAATAGCCATTTTTGTTTTGATTTTTATTGATTTCATATCCCTTACCTTCTCCCCTTTGAATAAAAACATCAGTTTACATAACCAATACCACAATACACCTTTTGTAACTTGTCCCCTTATTTCTCCACATCTTCACACTACTGCCAGCCTTGTAATAGGTATACTCACTAGGTGCTTGGTTAAGGTCTAAACCTATTGCAGTTACCTCATCACCAATAATGTAATCCACGCCTTGTATGTTATGGTGTTTGCCGCCAGTGCTGTTTGTGGCAACAAGCTAATTAACATACAAGCTGTTAGGATAATGCTTAAAAGTCTTTTTCTCATTTTTTTCAATTCCTCCTTCTTCTTTTGTAATTTTTAAGACAAATGTTCTGCCTCCTAACTTCTTTTCCTTTATCACTTTTCATAAATCAACAATATTGTTTATTTTTCAATACACTATATTGTACAAGACTAAGTGAAAAAACTCAATAACTCAACTAGAAAATTTTTCCATATTTAAATCATATTAACACAACATGCAAGTTTGAATAAATCCATGGCGGTTTAGGAAGGAAGATTTTACAAAGGGAATGCTGATTAGAATTAATTTGCCATAACACGCAAAAAAGTCAGTATCTTCAAGGCTATCAAACCTAAATTAAAAACACTGACTTTTCTATGGCAACAACGAAATCAAAACCTTGATAGCTGTATCCCCAACTAACCTTTAAATAGTAAAATTTAATAAACTGGATGTAAAGGGTGCAGTTTATAAATTAATATATGTAAACTAAGTACAATATGCTACATTTAATATGAAATTACAAAATATCAATATGTTCATCATTTAAGGCTTTATTCATACTTCTAACAGCACAAAATTTACCACACATTGAACAAGTATCATCAAATTCAGGTGTTCTCTCGTCACGAATAGATTGTGCATATTCTGGGTCAATCGCACATTCCCATTGTCCTTCCCAGTCTAAGTTTCTTCTTGCATCTGCCATTTTGTCATCTATATCCCTTGCATGTGGTATCTTCTTTGCAATATCTGCTGCATGTGCTGCAATTTTACTTGCTATAATACCTTGTTTAACATCATCAATATTTGGTAAAGCAAGATGCTCTGCTGGCGTTACATAACACAAGAACGCAGCCCCCGCCATGGCTGCAACAGCACCACCGATTGCGGCAGTGATATGATCATATCCTGGAGCAATATCTGTTACAATAGGCCCAAGAACATAGAAAGGTGCACCCATACAAATAGTTTGTTGTATTTTCATATTTGCTTCAACTTGATCCAGTGGAACATGTCCAGGCCCTTCAACCATAACTTGAACATCTTTTGCCCAAGCTCTTTTTGTTAACTCACCTAAACGAACCAACTCATCAATTTGGCAAACATCACCTGCGTCAGCAACACAGCCTGGTCGGCAAGCATCACCTAAGGAAATAGTAACATCATATTCTCTGCAAATTTCAAGAATTTCATCATAGTACTCATAGAATGGATTTTCATTTCCTGTCATACACATCCATGCAAACACCAGTGAACCACCTCTTGAAACGATATTCAATTTTCTTTTGTGTGTTTTTATTTGCTCAATTGTTTTGCGTGTTATTCCACAGTGTAAAGTTACAAAGTCAACACCATCTTCAGCATGAAGGCGCACCACATCTATAAAGTCTTTAGCTGTTAAAGTTGCTAAATCTCTTTGGTAATGTATTACAGAGTCGTATACAGGCACTGTGCCTATCATGGCAGGGCAAGTAGAGGTCAGCTTTCTTCTAAATCCTGTTGTATCTCCATGAGAAGATAAGTCCATGATAGCCTCTGCACCCATATTCACAGCTTCCATAACCTTTTTTATTTCAATATCATAATCCTTGCAATCTCTGGAAACACCAAGGTTTACATTTATTTTTGTTCTAAGCATAGAGCCAATACCATTTGCCTCTAAACATCTATGGTTTTTATTAGCACAAATTGCAATTTTACCTTCTGCCACATATTTTCTGATAAACTCCGGATCCCTAAATTCCTTTTGTGCCACAAGCTTCATTTGTGGGGTGATAATTCCTTTTTTTGCTGCTTCCATTTGAGTGTTATAATTCATAATTTATCTCCTTTTTTTATAATTAAAAAAAAGCAGAAAACACCTTAATTGGGTATTTTCCGCTTCAATAACAGCACTTGTGCTTCCTACGTTGGCATTATCCAAATCAGGTTAAGGGTCGAAGGTCACCTTCCTCTCAGCCTGCATATACAAGCTCCCCTGCTTCTATTCTTTTTTTTCATACTATCACAGTGAAAAGATATCGTCAACAATTGATTTATATCTAATCATCTTAATTTTAATATTTCAACGATGAATAGTATTTGCTCATCCTATTTATTTAACCATAAAAATATCACATAGAGATATTTTTGCATATACTATACCATATTTTGATTTTGGAGAGGTAAGACATGTATAACAATAACGTATATTTCCAAAGAAAAATGCCAACGGGTTACGTACGTGTAATTCACACTGTACCAGATGCTCCTAATGTTGATATATATGCTAACGATAATATCATAGTAAGTAATCTTGCCTATGGAGACTATACCAATTATTTACCTGTACCTGAGGGAAATTACGAAGTAACTCTATATGCTGCTGGAACTAAAGATTCTCCTGTTTTATCTGATACGTTAACAGTTAATAAAGATTCAATGTTAACAGTAGCAGCTGTTGGAAACCTTAGCGAAATAGAATTTCTTGAAATTATGGATGCTAACGAAGAAAAAATGGCAGGAAAATCTATGGTACGATTTTTACATCTTTCCCCCAATGCTCCCGCAGTAGACATTACATTGCCAGATGGAACCGTTGTTTTTAGTGATACTTCATTTGAACAAATTACCCCCTATATGGATGTTGCCCCCATGGATTACACGCTGCAAGTTAGAGTTGCTGGAACTGAAGATATAGTTCTTACAGTCCCTAATGTTACACTGGATGCAGATAAATACTATACCGTTTACGCAATAGGTTTAGCAGGCGAAACCCCAGAACTTCAAGCATTATTAATTCAAGATGGGAAATAGGGTTGGGAAATATTAGAATAGTAAACATAGCTTCACTTTTAGAATTTGAAAATTAAATAAGCTTAAATGGTTTGAGGCCTTGAAAACCCTCCTGACTGAAGTAAAATTGATTACTTCAGTCAGGAGGGTTGTTTCATATATTTCGGTACAACACTTGTAACTGCATGCATACTGCCTCTCAATATTAGGTATTATAATATTTTTTTACTATCACAATTTACTTAACAGTTGTATTTTTCACATTATAATGTTATTATAAGTGAGAGGTGAACACTTTTTATGGAACGAAAAATAGTAAAAAAAGTAGAATTATGGAAATATAGCAAAAATAGAAAGCCACTCATTCTAAACGGAGCCCGACAAGTAGGTAAGACCTATACAGCTCTTACTATTGGGAAAAAATATTATAAGAATACAGCCTACTTTAATATGGAGGATTCTAAAGAAATTACAAATATTTTCGAGAAAGATTTCAATACAGAGCGAATCATAAGAGAGCTCTCTGTAAGGTGCGGAGAGAGCATTTTTAAAGATGATACATTAATCATTTTTGATGAAATTCAAGCTTCTGAAAGAGCTTTGCTGTCCTTAAAATATTTCTGTGAAAATGCTCCTGATTATCATATTATAGCTGCGGGAAGCCTTTTAGGTGTAGCTATAAACCGAGAAAAATATTCTTTTCCTGTAGGCAAAGTTGAGCTAATAACAATGTATCCTATGGATTTTGAAGAATTTCTTTGGGCAATAAACAAAAAAGAGCTTTCTGATATGATTAAATCTCATGCAGAAAGTATGACCCCTTTTTCTTTGCATGAGATGGCAATTGATTTGTATAAAACATATCTTTTGGTAGGAGGCATGCCTAGAGTCGTCATGGATTATATTGAAACAAAAGATTATAATTTTGTAAATGCTGCTCAAAAAAATTTGACTGATTCGTATATTGCCGATATGGCAAAATACGCTACCCCAAGCGAAACGACCAAAATTATGAATGCATTTAACAGTATTCCTGCACAGCTTGCAAAAGAAAATAAAAAATTTCAGTATAAGGTTATAAAAAGTGGTGCTAGAGCCTATGAATACGAAACTCCAATAGAATGGTTAAATGCATCCGGTGTTATTAATAAATGTATTAAAATAAAAGAAGGCAAACTCCCCCTTTCTGCTTATACTGAAAACGAAACTTTTAAGATTTATCTTACAGACACTGGTCTTTTGTGCTCTAAATTTGCAGTCCCTGCAAATGCTGTACTATCAGAATTACCAACCTTTCATAATTTTAAAGGAGCCCTTACAGAAAATTATGTTTGCTTTTCTCTGAAATGTGCAGGATATCCGCCCTATTATTGGGAATCCAATGGTAAAGCTGAGGTTGATTTTGTTATACAAGATAAAGAAGGAAACATAGTTCCTGTAGAAGTGAAGTCTGCGGAAAATGTAAGAGCAAAAAGCTTGAAAATTTTTATGGATAAATATCATATTTTATATGCTATAAGAATTTCACGAAAAAATTTTGGTTACGAAAATAATATTAAAAGTATCCCTTTGTATGCCGTGTTTACATTAGCTTATTAATACATTTTATGAATTGGGGTCCATTAGAAATAATATTTTAAAGTAAAACACCCTTGAGAATTACCGTTTGACGTGACCCCAATAAGTTAGACTTTATGGCATATCAGTTTTTAACTGCTACGCAATTGTTTTATGCCGCCAAGAGGCTGAGCCTGTATTCTACAGGGCTCAGCCATCCTAGTTTCTCTTTAATTCGTTTCTCGTTATAATACTTTATATATTTGTCAATTGTCTCTTTCAGTTGCTCATAACTATAATAAACTCCGCCATCATCTTGCGTATTTTGGTACGCTTCATTAATGGCTAACTGCATTTCTTTCTGTACGTGGGCTACTGAAACACCGCTTCTCTTTGCTATCTTTCGGTATATTTGTCGTATACTCATAATATGGCCTCCACAAATTAGCTATATATAGTTAGTATATCATATATCTCAACAAATTCAACCATACATGGTTAAACTTTTTATGGTTAATTCTATACAATATGAACTATCATATTGAGAAGGTGGTGGTAGAACATTGAATATTGGAGAAGCAATTGGAAACCGAATTTTAGATTTATGCAATAGCAGGAAAATTTCTTTAAATAAATTGAGTACAATGTGTGGTATTACACAATCTACCCTTAACAATATTGTAAGTGGTATCAGTAAAAATCCAACCGTTTCCACCATAAAGAAGGTTTGTGATGGACTTAATATATCTCTTTCTGATTTTTTTGATACAGATATCTTCCGAAATTTAGATCAGGAAGTGCGCTAAAAAGCAATGAAATTCTATACTGTTTATTCATTTCTCCGTCTACTCTTCACCCATATAAGTTTAGCTTTAGCGTGGAAAATAGAAGATCAAGCGTATTTTGGTACGCTTTATTAATGGCTAACTGCATTTCTTTCTTCACCTGGGCTACTGAAACAACATTTTCCTTTGCTATCTTGCGGTATATTTGTCGCATACTCATTTTTATTCTCCCTTTTATACAATATAACGCTTAACCGTTATATTATACTACTATGCGTTATAATATACAACGTCAAATCAGTATATAATATAACGTATGATCGTTGCAATAATAGGAGGATTCTTCATGGAAGTATTGAACAAAATTAAACGTTTAATGAAAGAGCATGATTTTTCAGAATATCAATTAGCGAAACTGTCCGGAGTGCCACAAACTACTATCAATTCCTTATTTCGTAAAGGAAACCTGCCAACGATTCCAACATTGGAAAATATTTGCTCTGCCTTTGGAATATCCCTTGCCCAATTTTTTGCGGATGGAGCAAAAATCAGTGAACTTACTCCTGAGCAAGTAAAAATGTTTGAACAATGGTCTGACCTCACAGCAGAACAAAAGCAAATTTTATTCCAATTAATTCAACAGATGAAATAACATAAACTCGACACAATTTGCTTTATGTGTCGAGTTTAATTTTGCCCCTATAAACATTAATTTTAAAGTAAAACACCCATGAAAATTACCGTTTATTTTCAGGTAAATTCATGGGTGTTTTGTGTTAATTCTCTTAACTTATTTTAATTATTCTACTGCTTTGTTTATAAATCTTTCCAATATAGCCGCAACCTCGGCCCTTGTTGCATTTCCTTTAGGAACAAAGTTTCCACCATCACGTCCGGAAATCATTCCCGTTTGTCGACAATACTCTGTACCCTCTATTGCCCAGTTAGAAATGGCTGAGGCATCATGATAACTCTGCTGTGACACTTCCGTTTTTTCAATAGAAATGTTTAAGAAGTTTGCGAAGCGATAAAGTATAACCGCCATCTCTTCTCTCGTTATCTCGCGATTCGGCTCAAAATTTCCATTGCCAACACCCGTAATTATATTATTAGAGGATACCCAATCAATATAATCTGCATAATATAAATCATAGTTCACATCGGTAAATTTATTTCTGTTATCTGCGGTTGCAATTTCACCGTAGGACCTTTCGTAAAGTCTACCTATAACAGTGGCGAACATTCCTCTTGTCATGCCACTATTTGGTGAAAACGTATTACTGCTAGTGCCTAAGAATAACTCTCTTTCCGTAACAAAATCTATATAAGCTTTTGCCCAATGGTCTGAAATATCTGTAAAGCTTTTTGGATTTTCTTTCCATAAAACTGTTATGTCTTCAGGTGCAATATATTTCATCGTCCCACTTGCGTCCGAAGCAATACCGATGAAAACATTGTTGCCGTGACCATCTATATAGTATGGTAAACCTTCTTCTATAACTTTCTCTTCAACTTCCTCTACAGAAAATACTGCCTGTATTGTGTGGTTTGCACTTGTATTTGAGAAAGTATAACTGCTGACTGCTCCAACACTTGTGCCATCCACTTTTACATCCGTTACTTCATAACCAGTATCCGCCTTAATAGCGAAAGTTTTACTTGCACCTTTCAACACACTAGCATTCTCTGGGCTAATGCTACCACCCTGACCTGCGGATGTTGTAATGGTGTAACTAGTTGCAATAGCACTGCTACCGCCGCCACTACTAGAATGGGTACCAGAATATGTCCAGTGTGCGGTAAAGGTTACACTACTATCTTGCATTATATAGCTTGTTCCAGCGCTATAAGTATTTGTTCCGTCGTTCCATCCAGCAAAAGTGTACTTGGTTTTGCTAAAGGTATTTGCAGGCAATGTAATGGTTACACCTTCCGCTGTATCTGCCTGTGTAGGTGCAGTTCCAGTTGCACCTTCGCCACCAGCAAACAGCACACTATAGGTAGTTGCCGCCGTATAGGCAATGGCATAGGTTGAAAACTTTTTCGCATGAAGGGTAAGCGTGGTTTTTCCAGAATCCACTTCAATATACTCACCGTAAGCATTAATGTCTTCCGTAATCTTATCTACTGCCCCTTCATGATAACGATAAATAGCATAGCTTTCTTTTCCCTGCAGTTGCTCTGGAAGCGGAATCATTATCTCCAGCAAATTAGATGTTTCATTATATGAAGTATCCTCTACTCCGTCCTCCATCTTATTAAGGTCAATATCAAATATTAAACCTATTAGTTTTCCGCTGGTTGTCGCCTCTTGTGAAACATCATTTGCATTTGCCGAGGAGGTGTTTTCTTCCACTGTTAATGTAATGATAAACGTACTGCTTGTTGTTGTTGTATTGGTATTATTTACTTCATTGTCCAGACCACCAACTACCACAGGCGGAGTGTTGGTTCCAGAAATGACTACAACACTGCTTTTTGACTGTGTTGGTATCACAATTGTGGAGGCAAGGACAAAACTGCTGTTTTCCACTTTAATAATCTTTGTTACAGTTTTACCTGAATATTCCACCACTAGGTTGTAGATGCCGTTAGGTACGTCAGTAATGATAAAGCTACCGTCCATATCCGTAGTCCCTGTTGCTCCAATCTGAATATTTCCCATTTTGATTATTACTGTTGCACCGTTTATTCCTGCTGGTGTTTCTTCATCATCTACAACTGTGCCCATTACTGTGTATGTATCTGCTGACCATTTAGCGTAAAGATTCATATTCCCAGTAACTGTGTTGGTGCTAAACTGCCACCGCTCTGCACAAGCAGTGTCTTTATACCAGCCACTAAAGGAATATCCACTTCTACTAGGCTCTGAAGGTGCTGTCAAAAATGCCCCTGATACAATACTTGTTTGTGTGGTATATACTCCACTACCAGCATAATTCAAATTGTATGTGGCTGTGTAGGTTGACTGCACTGCATTCCAAACTGCTGTTAAGGTAGTATTCCCCAAAACTGTTACGTTTTCACCTGCTGAATAGGTTGTGCCACTGTTGCTCCATCCACCAAAAGTATACCCTTCTTTGGTAAGACTTCCTGTATTGCCCTTAACTTCTGCAGCTGATCCTGAGGTATATGCGTTACTATCAACTGGTACAGTACCTGATGTTGCACCATTGCCATTATAAGTTACTGTGTAAGTTGTGCTTACCACAGTTTCCCATTTTGCATAAAGATTTGTATCGTTGGTTACCGAATTATTTGCGAAATCCCATGCCGTTGCACAAGAATTTTCTGTATACCAACCTCCAAAGGTGTATCCTGTTCTGGTAGGCTCTGTTGGTGCTGTTGCTTTGCTACCATCAAACAATATATTGGTGGTATAAGCTGTTGTATCAGAATCACTGTAATTGTTTTTGAAAGTTACAGCATAGACTGATAAACTTGAGGCTACCGTGGCAGAATCACTGTCGCTGTAGCTTGTTCCATCTCCTATTGCTGTAACACTGTAGGTATATGCACCCGCATCTGTTATCACAGATGTAAAGTCGTAATATGGGGTAGTTATTCCTGTAACTTCACTTCCACTAGCTGCGCCATCTTTGTAAAGCTGAATGCTATAGCTGCTAGCTGAGCTTTCCTCATCCCATATTGCTTTTGCCTTGTTTACAGTACCCCAAGCAAGCCCCGTTATAGTGCTAAGTTTTGTTGGCGGTGCTACTGTTGTGGTGAAGGTTTGATCATTACCATAATCCGTTCCTGCTGAATTTATACCCACTACTCTATAATGATAGGTAGTATTTGGTGTTAATCCTGTTAATGAATAACTTACGGCTGTTAAGGATGTTCCAGTTACAGGGCTTGGAACTGCCGTTACACTTGTTCCATAACTAGTACTTGTTCCATATTCAAAGGTTACATTAGTTGCTGCATTATTTGCATTGACACTTCCGTTAACAGTTGCTTCTGTATCGGTAATTCCAGTTGCAGACGAAGTAGTTGCAAATGGTGCTATTGCTTGTGTGGTGAACGTTTCGTCACTACCATAACCTGTTCCTCCTGTACTTGTGCCTACTACTCTATAGTGATAGGTAGTATTTGGTATTAACCCTGTTAATGAATAGCTTACTGATGTTAGGGATGTTCCCGTTACAGGACTTTCATCCGCCGTTACACTTGTTCCATAACTAGTATCCGTTCCGTATTCAAAGGTTACCGTAGTGCTTGCATTATTCGCATTAACACTTCCGTTAAGAGTGGCTGTGGTTGTGGTAACACTTGTAGGCGTGGAAGTTGTTGCCGTTGGTGCTACTGCTGTTGTTGTAAAGGTTTGGTCATTGCCATTTGTTGTTCCTGCCCCATTCATGCCTATTACCTTATAGTGATAGGTAGTGTTTGGTGTTAATCCTGTTAATGAATAGCTAACGGCTGTTAAGGATGTTCCCATTACAGGACTTTGTTCTGCCGTTACACTTGTTCCATAACTGGTATCCGTTCCGTATTCAAAGGTTACAGTAGTGCTTGCATTATTCGCATTAACGCTTCCGTTAAGAGTTGCTGTGGTTGCGGTAACACTTGTAGCCGTGGAAGTTGTTGCCGTTGATGCTACTGCGGTTGTTGTGAACGTTTGGTCATCGCCATATGTTGTTCCTGCCCCATTCACACCTACTACCCTATAATGATAGGTAGTATTTGGTGTTAACCCTGTTAATGAATAGCTTACGGCTGTTAAGGATGTTCCCATTACAGGACTTTGTTCTGCCGTTACACTGGTTCCATAACTGGTATCCGTTCCGTATTCAAAGGTTACCGTAGTGCTTGCATTATTCGCATTTACACTTCCGTTAAGGGTAGCTGTGGTTGTGGTAACACTTGTAGCCGTGGAAGTCGTTGCAGTTGGTGCCACTTCAATAACTGCTGTAATAGTAACTGTATCAGAGGTAATAACACTAGAAGATGCAACTTCTGACCCTGCAATTGTTATTGACATATTTTTGTCTTCATCAAAATCCGTTCCATCATAGGCTAATGTAACATCGCAAGTTGTATCGCCAGTGCGATTTACACTTGAAACGGTAACTCCTGCTGGCGCATTGCTTAAAGTGAAATTTCCTGCTGTAAGTGATGAATTATAAGTAGTTCCTGCCAGTGTTAACGTGATAGTACTACCATTTAAATTACTTTCTGTAATACTTCCACCTGCACTTAATGTAGCAGAATATGGTGCTGGAAACGCCATTAAAAGTGGGTAACCACCGTTTACAAATCTCCATGTATTAGTAAAGTCCCATGACGCTGTTGCATAAAAATTATCATACGCCGTTCCGCTTGTACTTACAGTAAAGTAATTTGAATCTGCTTGTCCAGTGACACTGCCAATGCCGTCTATTGTTAAGCCTGTTTGGGCAAGAAAATCGCAATAATTACATTCTTCAGGGGTTATACCATAAGCAATCCCTGCCAAATATACAGTTGCTCCCTCCGGCCCACTAATTGTTCCTGTATTAAAGCATCCAGTAACCGTACCCGGGAATGCAGCGATGCCAGCCCCGTACCCACTATTTCCAACATATATATTTCCTGTATTGTAACAATTTATTATTGTTGCTGTGATATGATCACTCCCCGAAATGCCAGCAACATTGGGCTGCACCGTTGCATTCCCACTAATATTACCTGTATTATAACAATTTTCAATTGTTCCTTCATTATATCCTGTTATACCACCAACACCTGTATTATCGAATGTAGATGAAATATCTGCACTGTTAAAACATTCTGAAATTGTTCAATAATTGCATGCAGCAATACCACCCACGTATTTCGCTGAAGTATTAGCTCCGTTAACCCCCAGCTTAGTTACTGTACCGTCTGTACCTATATTTCCAAATAGGCCAGAACATTCACCCATATTACTGTCCGTATATGTTCCTGCAGTATAACCACTTATTATATGTCCATCTCCATCAAAAGTCCCAATAAAAGGTGATGTATCCGAACCGATTGGAGTCCATGTATATCCAGATAAATCAATATCATTGATCTGCATAAAGTGTTTGCTCGTTCCCATTGTGCCTGCATTAACCTGCTCAGCAAGCCAAACCAAATCATCTGCTTCATCAATGATGTATGGTGTAAGCTCTGAACCATCTGACGCAACATCTGGTAGCGAAGCCGCCTCAACATTAATAGCCATCTGAGGCATAACACTTAGTACCATTGCCATACTAAGGACTAACGATACAAGCTTTTTTGATTTAACTTTGTTCATTTGCCTTCCCCCTTTTTCCCTATGTTCCCACATTGAAAACATAATCCCCTTTAAAAATGTAATGAACCCCACGATAATACTTGTAAACTTTTGTAAAAAAATCCCCTGAAAATAATTGCTTTCGGTTGTCTTCACGGGTTTTTTAGTAACTTTGCATTTTGTTTTAACTTATGTCGTTCCACTGTTTCATTTATTTTGTGTTTTATTCCCAACAATTTTATTATAAAATGTCTATCTTTT
>JBFWMT010000021.1:0-37617 GCA_050251415.1 Anaerotignaceae bacterium
TAAGGGTAAGGCTAAGACCTGCTTTATCGGCAGTTGCAATGGCAATGGGGCCTATTGTGCCAATGGTACCCATTGATGAACCTGTTGAAACAGCAAGGAATGCTGCAATTACAAACATGCCCGCTGTGATGTACTGTGCAGGTATAACTGAAAGTCCCAAGTTAACAGTTGCATCTACACCACCCATGGATTTAGCTACTACCGCAAATGCACCTGCAAATAGGTAGATAAAACACATGGTAAGTATATTTTCGTCGCCACAGCCAGTGGCAAACATGGAAAACTTTTCGTCTACAGTGCCTTTAAACATTGCAAAAGCTACTATAATGCCAACGATAATTGCTACAGGTGCGGGAAGCTGATAAAATGCCATTTCCACGTCACGCAGTTGAAGCACGATGCCAACACCTAAATAAAGTACGATGAATACGGCAAATGGTATTAGAGCAGAGCCCTTTGCTTTTACTTTATTGCTTTTTTGGTCCATAAATACTCCTCCTTTAAATAAATCCTGCTTGATACGGGTAATATTAATTAATGAGATGATTCCTGGTAAAGCTTTTGTAAAGCCTTTAGATGCGTACTTTGCCTCCTTCCAAAATGTACAAATTGTACAGTGAAGTATAAATTTCGTATTCACTTTGGTGCAACTTTATTCTTACTATAATGTACCACATAATTATAACTAAGTGATAGGTGGAAAAATCAATAACTGGTTATCTGTTTTTTGGATAATGGTTATCTATTTTTTAATCATAAATCAGTTTATACCTTATTTAATATGTGAATACTACACAGTGCTATCTATAAAACAGATAACTGGATATACATTTTAGCTATTAACACTCTGTTGCAACAATATGTTATATTCTATGCATAGAAGAAAATTAAAAATACATAACTAATTATCTAGGACTTGAAAAGGAGTGTTTATCATGAAAGATACAAATTGCGGTTTCGGAACAAAAGCTATACATGCGGGTAATGTAAAAGATAAGGTATATGGTGCACTTACAATGCCAATTTACCAAACATCAACTTTCTTCTTCGACAGTTGTGAACAAGGTGGGAAACGTTTTGCAGGTGAAGAGGCTGGCTACATTTACTCCCGTCTTGGCAACCCAACATCAAGTGTACTTGAAAACAAGGTGGCAGCACTTGAGGGAGGCGAAGCAGCAGCAGCAACTGCAAGTGGTATGGGTGCTATTTCTTCAACACTGTGGACAATTGCAGCAGCAGGTAAACATATTATTGCAGACAGCACACTTTATGGCTGTACTTTTGCACTTCTTGCACACGGACTTCCACGCTACGGTGTTGAGGTAACATTTGTAAACACAAGCAATATTGATGAAATTAAGGCAGCGCTTAAAGAAAACACAGTTGCTGTTTATCTTGAAACACCAGCAAACCCTAACCTTAAAATAGCTGATATAGAGCTTATTGCAAAAACAACACATGAATATAACAAGGATATTAAAGTTGTTTGCGATAACACATTCGCTACTCCTTATCTTCAGAATCCACTTGCACTTGGTGCTGACGTTATTGTTCATTCTGCAACAAAATATTTGAACGGACATGGCGATGTAATAGCAGGTTTTGTAATAGGTTCTGCTGAATTTATTGGTCAGGTTAAGATGTTTGGCATTAAAGACATGACAGGTTCAGTTTTAGGACCACAGGAAGCGTTCCTTATTTTAAGAGGACTTAAAACCCTTGAAGTAAGAATGAAACAACACTGTGCAAACGCAAATGCAATTGCACGTTACCTTGAGTCTAACCCTAAGGTTGAAAAAGTATACTTCCCAGGACTTGAAAGCCATCCGAACCACGAGATTGCTAAAAAGCAGATGAGAGACTTTGGCGGAATGATATCCTTCGAAGTTAAGGGTGGCAAGGAAGCAGGTATGAAGCTTGTTAATGCCCTTGAACTTTGTACAATAGCTGTAAGCCTTGGTGATGCTGAAACATTAATCGAGCATCCTGCAAGCATGACACATTCAACATATTCTGCTAAGGATTTAGCAGACGCTGGTATTGCAGAAGGTTTAGTGAGAATTTCAACTGGACTTGAAAACGTTGAAGACATTATTGCAGACCTTGAACAAGGTTTTGCAAAAATCTGATAATACAAATGCATTTTTATGATTGACAGGAGCAATTTACTTTCTATAAATTACTTTAACCCCTGACTTATGTGCTTTTCTGCCCCGAAAAGTGCAGCCAACACACATAAAGGCTATAGCATAGTTGCTATAGCCTTTTTTCTGTAGTCCTTGTGTTACTTTTTATAGATTTCAATTAGTTCTTTCAGGATATCTACGCAGTCGGCTACTATTTTGTAGTGGCAAACGCCAAATATAGGGGCGTTGGGGTCGGTATTCACAGCTATTATTTTTTCGGCACGGGATATACCAGCAAGATGTTGTATAGCCCCCGAAACGCCAAGGCTTATAAGCACCTTTGGTGCAACGGTTGCACCTGTTTGCCCAACCTGATATTTATATTCACTCCACCCAGCATCCACAAGTGGGCGAGAAACTCCTACCGATGCGCCTATCAGAGAGGCAAACTGATTAACAAGCTCCATATTTTTTTTCGAGCCTATGCCCTTGCCAACAATTATAATGGCCTTAGCATCCGCAAGGCTTAACGTATTTTTATTTATACGTGTTTCCAATATTTTTGCTTTTGTTTTAAGCTTCGAAGGAAAAGGCACACGAACAATGTCGCCTATTCGAGTGGTATCTCTGCGTATTGGTTCCATTATGCCTGGACGCACTGTTGCCATTTGGGGCCTTGTATTTGGACATATGATGGTTGCCATAAGATTCCCGCCAAAAGCTGGACGGGTTTGGCTTAAAAGGCCTGTATCGTTAATTTCCAGCATTGTGCAGTCGGCAGTTAAGCCTGTTTTTATTCTTGCGGCAACACGAGGGGCAACTGAGCGCCCAAAGCTTGTTGCACCAAAAAGCAATATTTCTGGTTTTCTTGCAGTGATCATATTGCAAAGAATGGTGGTACAAAGTTCTTCACGCAGGTCATGCAAATCCTTATCAGCACAAATTAGCACGGTGTCTGCACCTGCGTAGATCAGTTCTTTTGCCATAGCCTCACTGCTGTGGCTTAAAAGAACTGCCGTAAGTGAACAGTTTTTTTGGTTGGCAAGGGCTCGCCCTTTACCCAAAAGTTCAAAATCCACGGGCAAAAGCTTGCCTTGGCTTACCTCTGCAAATACCCAGATTCCATTGCTATCAGACATGTGTTTTACTGGTGTTGAAATATTTTCTATGGAAATTGCATTAAAGGGGCAACTATCAACGCATATACCGCACAAACCGCAGTTTTCATTTACGATGGCTTTTCCTTCCACCACGGTTATTGCATCATTGAAACAGCTATTTATGCATGCACCACAGCCCTGGCATAATTCATTATTTATTATTAATTTTCCCATTTTACAGCACCTCCCCTAAGATAGAGGAAATTTGTTTGCCGATTTTTTTTGCATCGCCTTTAAATTCCACTGATGTATTTTCACGTACAGGGGTAAAGGTTTTAACCACTTGCGTTGGTGAGCCGTTAAGACCTGTTTTTGTTATATCTGCACCAAGGTCTTTAGCCGTTAGCACCTGCAAACAAGCCGTTTTGCTAAAAAGAATACCTTTAATTGACGGAAGGCGAGGAACTTTTATATCCTTAACAACTGTAATTAGTGCCGGAAGAGTTACATTTATTAATTGACTGCCACCATCTATAATTTTGGAGCAAATAATTTCTTTATCGCTGATAAAAACTACCTCATTAACATCTGTAACGTGAGGAATATCCAGATTTTCAGCAAGTTCTGGACCTATTTGCGCGGTGTCACCGTCTACTGCCATTTTTCCACAAAGTATAAGGTCTGCTTTCCCTATTTTTTTTACACCAAGGGCAAGGGTATAGGCGGTGGCAAGGGTATCTGCACCTGCAAAGGCACGGTCGCTTAAAAGAACTGCTTTGTCGCAGCCACGACTAAGTGCATCTTGCAACAGAATTTGAGTATTGGGTATGCCCATACTTAGGGCGGTAACCTCGCCTCCAAGGCGTTCTTTAATTTCAACTGCTTGCTCTAAGGCAGAGCTGTCAAATGGGTTTATTACTGATGGACAGCCATCACGAATTATTGTGTTTGTAACAGGGTCTAAACGTACCTCGTTGCAGGAGGGCACTTGTTTCATGCATACTATGATTTTCATTCAGATTTGCCTCCTTTTGTAGGTGTAAACAGATTGCCTTCGCCTAGAAGCCACTTGGGGTCTAATTGATATTTTAAGGAACACATTTGTTTAATGCTTTCACTGCCATACATTACTTCCAAAAAGTAGGCTTTAAGCTTACCAACACCATGCTCGGCAGAAACTGCACCACCCATCATGGTTATTTCATCTGCCCAAATGCCATAAAGTGTTTTACCTGTTTTATAATCTTCTATGTCGATTGGAAGAATATTTACATGAAGGTGGTTATTGCCAATATGCCCCCATGTGGCAGACTGCAAATTGTTTTCTGCAAGACCATTCCGGTACAACTTAAAAACTTCTTCAAGGTATTGATCTGGAACAGACATGTCAGCACCCAGTTTCGTAATCATTGGGTCTAACTTTTTACGCTGGTCTATTATCATATTTGCACTTTCAGGGACAGCGTGGCGGAAGAAGTGCAGGCGGTTTACATCATTTTCATTGCGTGCTACCCATGTATTTTCTAAATTTCCTTGGGCAAGTTCCATTTTTTTGCCTACTTCAAACATTTTTTCCTCAATACTTTCTTCTGTAAGAGCATGGAGTTCGATGTAAACGCAACAGTTATAATGAAAAGGGATATCAGGCAGTTGGGCAAAGGCTGTGCCGCTTTCCTTTTGCGTTCTTAAAAGATTTAGTGAGTTTTGGTCAAAGTATTCCATTGCGGCAACACCTTCTATTTTGTGGCGAACTAGCTGAACAAATTTTATTGCCATAGCCTCAGTTTCAAAAAAACAGCTTATGCCCCAAATTTGTGGTGGAAGTGGGGTGAGAGCAATTTCAAGTTCAGTTATAACCCCTAATGTTCCATCAGACCCAATAAAAAGGTCTATGGCATCCATATTGTTCTTAACAAAATAGCCAGAGGCGTTTTTAGTGTTTGGCATTATATATTTTGGTAAATTAAGAGTGATATCATCGCCGTTTTGTGTGGTTATGGTAAGGGTTCTGCCATTGGCAAAGGTTTGTCCACGGTTTAGATTTAAAATTCGTCCATCGGCAAGGGCAATGCGCAAAGCTGTTATATGGTTGCGTGTTGCACCGTACATAAAGCTGCGTGCACCTGAGGCATTACAGGCAACCATGCCACCAAGGGTTGCGGTGCTTTCTGTGGGGTCTGGAGTAAAAAACATGGGTGGTGCGGCTAAGAAGCTATTAAATGCCTCTAGGGAAGGCTCACTCCAACAGGCGGTATCCAATTTTTTGCTGTTAATTTTTTTATTAAGCTCCATAAGTACAACCCCTGGTTGGGTGGTAAGGTAAAAGTTATCTCCTTCTTTGCGGCAGCCCAATATTTTATCCATTTTGCTTATGTTCAGTATATGGCCCCCAAAGGGAACGGCGGCGGCAACAAGACCTGTACGTGAACCTTGCACCGTAACAGGGGTGTTGTTTTGGTGTAAATATTTTAATATGGATACAATATCTTCCTCGGTTTTTGGAAAAGATATGCTGTTAGCATAGCCAACAGTTCGTGATTCATCTCGCAGATATTCCATATATTCATCAGAAAATGCTTTTATCAGTTCCATTTTCATTCCTCCTGTGGTAATATGTCAAAAGATTAAAATTCGCATATAATTATAACACTTATTGAAATAAACATATCATACCAATAAAATAAAATCTTGTGCAATATTAGTAAAAAGTTTGCATATATTAAGATTTAATGCTAAGATGTACAAAGCTAAAGTACTAAATTTGTTAATTTTTAAGAGAGGGAACAGAATGAAATATTTTTTTGACATACGCCTTAATGAGGACTACGCGTGGAAAATGAGTCAATTTCATTTTCATGATGCCTATGAAATTACAATTGTATTGGACGGACATGGAGAAATGAGCGTTGGCTCCCACACATACACTATGAAACGAGGCGCAGTGATGCTTTTAAACAATGCAGAAATACACCGAAGTGTGGTTGATGCTGGAACTATTTATCGAAGGTATGTAATTAAATTTCCTGCTGAATATGGCGTATTGCTTTCTACGCCACAAACAGATTTGCTTAGAATGTTTGGGATGAAAACACCATGTATTTTATTGGATGAGAGCCGAATGGTAAGTATAGAAAAGCTTTGTGAAAAAGCCATGCTAGGCGGTGAGGAATATGGGGAAGATTTGTTGTGCCAATCTGCTTTTGTTGAACTTGCAATAACACTTAACAAATTTGCAGGCAGTTCACAAAAGGCAGAGCCATACCATTCCAAAAATGTAGATAGAGTTACCCCTATCATGGAATACATAGCTGCAAATGCCAACAAGAATATAAATTTGGACAACATAGCCGCTGAGTTTTACATAACAAAACAACATTTATGCTATATATTTAAGAAAACAACGGGGCTTGGAATTGGAGAATATTTAACAGCACAAAGGCTAATACGTGCCTGCCAGCTTTTGAGGAATGGAAAGAGTGTGCAGATTGCAGGGGAGGAAGCTGGTTTTAGAAATAACTCTCACTTTATACGAACATTTAAAAAGGTGCTTGGAACTTCCCCAGGAAAATATTCAGCAGGATATAAGGACACAATATTTGTATAAAAAATAAAAGAATCTCAGCGAAGGAACGCTGTTTAATTAATTTTTGTTAGTCAAAAACCTTGGGCGTTGCTCAAACCCACTTGCTTTTTGGAAAAAGCAAGACCAAAAATTTTTATTATAACCGCATATTTATGCGGTTATAGGTAGGTCAAGGTTTTGATTTTATTGACAGACTGATGATGATTCATTAAATAAGTGCTTCTTATTTTGTTGGGGTTCTTATTTTTTTGTGACGGGCTATGGATAAAATTAAATATTATTGATATAATGAGGTGGAAAATAGAGTAAATAAGAAAGGCTTTATGTGATGAATTTTTTAGAATTTGAATACCAAATAACTGAAAAAGGCACTGTTGTAACAAAATACACTGGTGACAATGCCATTGTAACTGTGCCAAGTGAAATTAATGGGCACAGGGTAACGGCTATTGGTGAGGGCGCATTTAGAGATTGTAAATTTATATTAGAGGTTGTGTTACCTGAAGGTTTGATGCATATTGGGGACTATGCTTTTTGCCAGTGCAGAGGGCTAACAGAAATAGAATTGCCCAAAACTGTTGAAGTTGTTGGTAATCACTCCTTTTATAACTGCCGAAATTTACACAAAATGACTATACCAGCTGGACTTAAATACATTGGTGATGGGTTCATAAAAAACTGCGACGAAATACATGAAATTATTTTAGATACGGCAAAAACAATAGGCAGTGGTGTAGCCGTGTTTTTAAGTGAGATTAAGGAAGAATTTTGCTTAACAGTTAAGGATAGCGGAGTTAGGCTTATTTTTGCGGAGTATGAGTACGAATACATTACCAATGCCCCTGCAATGCAGTGCAAAACAGTTACCCATGGGGCAGGGATTAGATACAGACAGGCGATAAGCGTTAAGGGTATTAATTTTGATGCTTACGACAATGCATTTGCAATAGCGGTTATTGAGGAAAGACAGGAAACGGTTTTTAATATTATTTTTACAAGGTTTAGTGATTTAGAAAATATAAAAAATGAATACCTTGAAAAATATATACAATATCTAAAAGAAAATATTGAAAGCTGTATTATATATGTAGGGAAAAAAGGAAATGTTGGGCTTTTGGAAATGATGGGTAGAGTAAATATTTTTAATGATGGAAACATAGATACGGCTGTTGAAACAGCGGCTAAAACAGGAAATAGTGAACTATCGGCCCTCATGTTGGACATTAAGCTTTCTAGGTTTGGCACAAGGGATAAAAGCTTTGATTTGTAAACAAAGGAGAAAACAATGGCTACCCAGTACGATATAATTGGAAAACTGGACGGTGTGTGTACCAACATACTTACGGCCTCCAGAAATGAGCTTTATTTGAATATGCGCTACCTTGGCATGGCTTTTAATGGGCTTAAATATGCCATGAGTAACAACGCAGATACAGTTGGAACAGACGGATTTTATCTCTATTACTCGCCTGCTTTTTTAATGCAAACTTACAAAAACAATGGCGCATGGATTAACAGAGGATATGTGCACATGATTTTTCACTGCATATTTAAGCACTTGATAAATATGGGTGACCGTGACATGCGGTTATGGAACGTAAGCTGTGATATAGTTACGGAAATGCTTGTGGATGGATTGGACATTCGTTTGTTAAGGCGAAATTCATCTTCCATAAGAAAAATGGTTTATGCAGAAATCAGGGAAAATATAAAAGTACCTACGGCTGAAAGTGTATACCGATATTTGGAGGAAAATCAAAAGCTTTTAAGTATTATTGAAAAAATTGAGGACGAGTTTAGAATGGACGACCATCAGTTTTGGCTTCAATATCAAAATGCGAACCAGCCTATGGGCGGTGGAGGCAGTGGTGATGGACAAAGCGGTGACGGCGAAGAAGGGAACAATGACCAAAATGGCGGAAACGGTGACGGCAAAAGCGATAATATGCAGCCGCCTAAGAATGCAGAGGATTTTAAGGACAAGTGGCAAAATATAAGCGAAAAAACCCAAACGGATATGGAAACCTTTAGCCGTGAAATGAGTGATGAGGCAGGAAGTTTTACGGAGTACTTAGGCATTGAAAACAGGCAAAGATATGATTACCGAAGTTTTTTGCAAAAATTTACGGTTCAGCGTGAGGTAATGCAGTTGGATTTAGACAGCTATGACTACATCTACTACACCTATGGTCTTAAGGTATACGGCAACATGCCTTTAATTGAAAGCCTTGAGTACAGCGACATTAAAAAGGTGGAGGAATTTGTAATTGTGATAGACACATCGGCCTCTTGCGAAACAGAATTGGTAAGGATTTTTTTGGAGGAAACGTATTCAATATTAAAAGACAACGAAAGCTTTTTTCGCAAAATAAATTTGCACATCATACAGTGCGACAGCAAGGTGCAAGACGATAAAATAATTGTGTGCCATGAGGATTTTGAGCAATATATGACGGATTTTGAAATTAAGGGACGTGGTGGAACAGACTTCACTGCCGCTTTTGATTATGTTAACGGACTATGCGAAGAGAAGAAAGTAAACGAGCTGAAAGGGCTTATTTATTTTACCGACGGTTGTGGAAATTACCCTAAAAATATGCCATTATACGAGGTGGCATTTGTGTTTGTAAGTGAACGGTTTGATGACAAGGGCGTACCGCCATGGGCAGTGGAAATTATACTTGGAAAAGACGACATTTACGAGCTGAAAAATTAAGACAGTTACAGTGGTGACAACGGCTAGGAGGAGAAAATTTTGAATATTAAAAGAGCGAAAAACGAAATAAAAGATGCTATAGAAAGCTATCTTTTAAAAGATGAATATGGAGATTACATGATACCTATTGAAAGCCAGCGACCAATTTTGCTGATAGGCCCTCCTGGAATAGGTAAAACAGCCGTTATGCAACAGATAGCTACGGAGTGTGGTGTTGGGTTGGTTGCATACACAATTACGCACCATACACGCCAAAGTGCCATTGGGCTTCCTTTTATTGAGGAAAAGGAGTACGGCGGTAAAAAGTATTCTGTAACAGAATATACCATGAGCGAAATTATTGCGTCTGTTTATGAAAAAATTGAGGCTACAGGCCTTAAGGAAGGCATTTTGTTTATTGACGAAATTAACTGTGCTTCGGAAACCCTTGCCCCTGCTATGCTGCAATTTTTGCAGTACAAAACCTTTGGCAGCCATCGTGTGCCTAACGGTTGGATTATTGCGGCGGCAGGAAATCCGCCACAGTACAACAAAAGTGTGCGTGAATTTGACGTTGTAACCCTTGACCGAGTTAAAAAAATAGATGTGGAAGAGGACTACGGAATTTGGCATGAATATGCAATTTTACAGAGCGTTCATAATGCCATAATTTCTTATTTGGATATTAAAAAAGAAAATTTTTACAATATAAAAAGTACCGCAGATGGGAAAATGTTTACAACTGCCCGTGGTTGGGAGGATTTATCCAAAATAATTTATGTTTATGAAAGACTGAACAAAAAGGTTGATGTTGACGTTGTGTTCCAGTATATTCAAAATAGAAAAGCGGCAAAGGATTTTGCATCCTATTTGGAATTATACTACAAATATAAAAACGACTACTCTATAAGTGACGTACTAGACGGCAAGTTCAAAGAAGCCTATGTGGACAGGCTTAGAGTGGCTTCCTTTGATGAAAAGTTGGGTGTTATAAGCCTTATTTTAGGGGCTCTTAACGATGGTTTTAAACTTGCGGATAAACAGGATAAATTTGTTACAGCATTGCATGGCGTGCTTAAAAATTTAAAGGAAACCATGGTTGGGCAAGAAGGCAGACCTGAAGAGAAAATACAGGCTTTGCTTAACATAAGGCAAAAGCATTTAATGGTGAAGCAGACGGCTGGGCTAATAAAAAAAGAGGACGAACGTATGGAAATACGCATTAATGAGGTGTTAGAAGGGTACATTTTGGCAATTAAAGAAAAGTCCATGAACAACTGTGATGATGGCTTTGAGGTGGTTAAAAACCTTTTTGGCAAAGAAGTTGAAAATAGAAAAGATATCATGGAAAAATGCAGTGAACAGCTGGACAATGCCTTCGATTTTATGGAAACGGTTTTTAAAGAGGGCCAGGAAATGGTTGTGTTTGTAACAGAGCTTAACAGCGGATATTTCAGCATTAAATTTATTAATGAAAATGGATGCTACAAATTCTACCAATATAATAAAAACCTTTTGTTTAAGCAGCAGCAAAAGGCAATAGTAACAGAAATAGACGAAATTAATAACCTAATGAATAGCCTTGAATAGGAGGGAAAACCATGATTAATGCAATGATTATTGACGAAAAAGACAATGTTGCCGTTGCGATTGAGCCCATTGAAAATGGTGGAACGGTATGTTACAAGCAAAACGGTGAAGTTGAAAGTTTTACTGCCCTTAACAGCATAACAATATACCACAAGCTTGCGATAAAGGATATTTTAAAGGGTGAAAAAATTGTAAAATACGGGGAACACATTGGCGAGGCTAAAGTGGACATAAAAAAAGGTGAATATGTACATGTTCAAAATGTTGAAAGTGTAAGAGAAAATCTTGGAGGTGAAAAATAATGACTTTTTTGGGATACAAAAGACCTGACGGAAAGGTTGGCATAAGAAATCACATACTTATTTTGCCTGCTTCGATTTGTGCATCAGACACAACTAGTTTTATTGCTTCACAAGTGAAAGGTGCAGTTACTTTTCACAACCAAAATGGATGTGCACAGGTGGCAAGTGACCAGCAGCTTACAATGGATGTTATGGCAGGGTATGCGGCAAATCCTAATGTTTACGGCACAATTGTTGTATCGTTGGGATGTGAAAACTGCCAGATGGATTTAGTTGTAAATGCAATTAGGGAAAGAACCAACAAGCCAATTAAAACTTTAATTATACAAGAAGAAGGCGGCACAATTAAAACCGTTGAAAAAGGTGTACGTTTTGCACGTGAAATGGCGGAACAGGCAAGCCTTTTAAAACGTGAAGAATGTGACTTCAGCAGTCTTATTTTGGGTACAGAGTGCGGTGGAAGCGACCCTACAAGTGGTTTAGCGGCAAATCCATTGGTAGGTGAAATTTGCGACCGTTTTGTTGAAGAGGGTGCAACGGCAATTTTAAGTGAAACCACAGAATTTATTGGGGCTGAGCATATTTTGGCAAGGCGTGCAAAAAATCAAGAGGTTAAAAAGAGAATTTACGAGATTATATATAGATACGAAAAGGCATTACAGCTGGTAGGCGAAGAAGTGAGAGAGGGTAATCCATCACCAGGAAACAAAGCTGGCGGAATTACAACCCTTGAGGAAAAATCCTTGGGCTGTATACACAAGGGCGGACATAAAGAAATTCAGGCTGTATATGATTATGCAAAGCAGGTGGATGGAAAGGGTTTGGTTATTATGGACACCCCAGGTAACGACCCATCCTCTGTTGCTGGTATGATTGCAGGAGGAGCGCAGATAATTGTGTTTACCACAGGAAGAGGTACACCTACTGGCAACCCTATTGCACCAGTAATTAAAATAACGGGCAACAAAATAACCTTCAAAAATATGGAGGATAATATAGATTTTGATGCAAGCCCTGTGATATATGGTCCTGAAACGATGGAGGAGTTAGGCGAAAAGCTGATGAAGTTATTGACCCAGGTGGCAGACGGCAGGCAGACAAAGGCAGAAAGCCTTGGGTTTATGGAAACAGCTATTGCAAGGGTTTGCAATTACGTATAAGAGGAGAACAGAAATGACATTAAAAGTTTTGGAGCAAAGGTTTGCAGTCTGCAAGATGGCAAACTTAGCACAGGTGAATTTCAATAGTGAGTTTCTATTTATAGGCAAGACCGACGAAGAAGTTTCCGTTGTGTGTGAGGAAAATTCTATTCCCCAAAATTCAGAGGTTTGCGAGAATGGCTGGCGTGGCTTTCGTATTGAGGGAGTTCTGGATTTTTCCCTTACAGGTATACTTTCTAAAATATCGGCAGTGCTGGCTGATGAAGAAATTGGCATATTTGCAATTTCTACCTACAACACAGATTATATTTTGGTAAAGGAAGAAAATTTGAAAAAAGCAACACAAGCATTGGAAAACAAAGGCTACAATATTAAAAACTTTTAATTTAAAACCTTGGGCGTTGCCCAAACCCACTTGCTTTTTGAAAAAAGCAAGACTAAAAACTTTAATTAACACCGCATATTCATGCGGTGTTAGATGGGTCAAGGATGCAATGGCAAAGAAGTGCCATCTGTCCACAGGACAGCTTTGTGAAACAAAGTGCTGACAGGAACCCATTGTGGGTGTTTGAGGGCAAAGCCTTCAAGGGTTTAACTTTTTTGACAGTAAAACACTTATTACTTTAAATCAGTGTTCACTATAGGAGATGTTTATGGAGATCAGAACTTTTGAAACGGGGCATATACGTCCACCATTTCATGCCAACAGTCTTTTGTTAAGAATTACAGAAAACTGCACATGGAACAAGTGCAATTTTTGTACTCTTTACAAAGGCGGAAGGTTTAAAACACGTTCGGTGGATGTAATTAAAAAGGAAATTGACAATGTTGCTTATTACAGGGATATGATACTTAAACACCGCATTGGCGACGGTGAATTTGACATGGACAGAGTTACGTGGGAATACAGCGGCATTGGCAATGCCCAGGAAAAAGACTGCTATGCAATGGTTTTTAACTGGATTAGAACCGATGGAATGCAGTCTGTATTTCTGCAGGATGCAAACACGCTTGTACTTAAGCCATCTGTTTTGGCAGACATTATAGCCTATTTAAAAAAAGCATTGCCTTCTCTTACCCTTGTAGCTGCATACGGACGTGCGGATACTCTTATTAATATATCCCCAGAGGAATTTTTACTTCTTAGAGAAGCTGGGCTTACTATGATTCACTCTGGTTATGAAAGCGGATGTGATGAAGTGCTTAAGCTGCTAAATAAGGGAACCAACTCTCAGCAGCAGGTAATCGCAGGTCAAAGGATTAAAAAAGCTGGGTTTAATTTCAATGTATTTTATATGCCGGGAAGCGGTGGAAAAAGTTTAAGCCATAAAAATGCAATTGAAACGGCAGAGGTGATCAACGCCGTTAATCCAGACTTTGTGAGAATAAGAACTTTTGTAGTTAAAGAGGGCTCACCTATGTGGGAAATGCAAAAAAACGGAGAATTTCAAGAGTGCGGCGACATTGAAAAGGTTATGGAGTTAAGAGAAATGCTTTCCGCCGTAAAAAACTGCAATGGTTATGTAATAAGCGACCATATAATTAATCTTCTGCCTGAAATAGAGGGGTGGATGGACAAAGATATGAAGGGAATACTTGCACACATTGATAGGTTTATGAATTTACCTGAAAAAGAAAGAAGAAGATTTCAGCTTGCAAGGCGAATGCTTTTGGCTGGAAGTTTAGCAAGCATGAACCGCATAGGTGCAAATGACATGAATACCGTAAATCGCATTGAGAAACAGGTTACAAATGATGTTCAGTGGGAAGAACTGATGAGGAAGCACTTAAGGCAGTATATTTGAAACTGAATATATTTACATATTTTACATAAAAATGTATAATTAAAAACTGAATGGGTTATTTAAAGGGACGGCTTTTATTTAACCAAAACGTTGATTTTGAAAGGGGAAGTATATGAATTATTCATATGAATTATTCAATAGAGGGCGGAACTTTGCCAGTATTAATTTGCAAGTTAGACGCTGGTGAAAGTATTATTAGCGAAGCAGGTGGCCGTACATGGATGAAGGGAAACATAACTACAGAAAACAAAGCTGAAGGTGGAATTAAAAAAGGCCTTGGGCGAATGCTTAGCGGTGAAAGTTTGTTTATGAGTAGATATACAGCAAATGGTCCATGTGAAATTGCTTTTGCTTCATCTTTTCCAGGTACAATTGTTGCTACAGAGCTTGCAAAAGGAGAGACAATAATTTGCCAGAAAAAAGCATTTAAAGCAAGCACTGAAAGTGTTGAGCTGTCAATGCATTTCCAGAAAAAGCTTGGAAAGGGTCTTTTTGGCGGAGAAGGATTCATTATGCAGAAGGTAACTGGCCCTGGAATTGTGTTTCTTGAATTTGACGGACATTGCGTTGAGTATAATTTAGCATCTGGAGAAAAGCTTATTTGTGATACAGGTGTAGTTGCGGCAATGGAAGAAACTTGTGGTTTTGAAATTGAATCAATAAAGGGTATAAAAAATATCGTTTTTGGTGGAGAAGGTCTCTTCGAAACAGTTGTTACAGGGCCAGGCAAGGTTTGGGTGCAAAGTATGACAATTGAGCAGCTTGCATCATTAATAGTGCCTTATGTACCAAGTAAATAAGTTGTTGAAAAAAGCAAAAATTCTTAATTGAATTTTTGCTTTTTTTTGCCTGAATTTAAGTTAAACACTGACAGGACGTAAGGCGGCTTGGCCACTGAACCTTTGATAAAAAGAATTCAAAGCTATTTATTGCATGGTGTGCATAATAAACTACAAAGTGGATAAAATATTGGTTAAATTGCTATTTTAAATGGCCAAAAACACGAACTCTGTTCGAAATAAGGACTTTTGTGGATTTTTTCAAAAAATTTTTGACGGTATATGCGTTCTTTGAGAAAAGCATTGTAGTAAATTTAACGAAATATTTTTGCAACCTTGAGTTATGTTTTTTCATGTGATAAAATAGGAGCTAATGTAGTGTTAAGTACTGCAGTTACGAATGAACAATATTATAGGGGGGAAAATAATGAATAAACAGTTAAGAAAAGCAACTATGGACGGTAATACAGCTGCCGCTTATGCATCCTATGCTTTTACTGAAGTAGCTACAATTTACCCAATCACACCATCAAGCCAGATGGCTGAAATGGTTGATGAATGGAGTGCAAACGGTGTTAAAAACATTTTTGGACAAACAGTAGATGTTAGAGAAATGCAGTCCGAAGGTGGCGCTGCAGGTGCTTTACACGGCGCTTTACAGGCAGGTGCGCTTGGTTCAACTTACACAGCAAGCCAGGGCCTTATGCTTATGCTTCCAAACATGTACAAAATAGCAGGTGAATTATTACCTGGTGTATTCCACGTTAGTGCACGTTCACTTGCGTCTAATGCGCTTTCCATCTTTGGTGATCACCAGGATGTTATGAGCTGCCGTCAGACCGGATTTGCAATGCTTGCTTCAAGCAATGTACAGCAGGCGTTCCACATGGCTTGTATTGCTCACCTTTGCGCAATTAAGAGCAGAATTTCTTTCTTACATTTCTTCGATGGTTTTAGAACAAGCCACGAATACCAGAAAATTGAACTTCTTGAGTACGATCAGTTAAAAGAACTTGTAGATATGGACGCTGTTAAGGCTTTCAGAGCGAATTCATTGAACCCTGACCATCCTTCAACACGTGGCACAGCGCAGAATCCTGACATTTTCTTCCAGACAAGAGAGTCAGTTAATAAATTCTATGATGCAGTTCCTGAAACAGTTCAGTATTACATGGAAAAAATCAACGAATTAGCAGGAACAGACTATAAATTATTTAACTATTACGGCGCTGAAGACGCAGAAGATATTATTATCACTATGGGTTCTTCTTGTGATGTAACAAAAGAAACTATTGACTACATGAACGCTAAGGGCGACAAGTTAGGTTTACTTGAAATTCACCTTTACAGACCATTTGTAGCTGATTACTTCTTAAAACAAATTCCTGCGACAGTGAAGAGAATTGCTGTTCTTGACAGAACTAAAGAGCCTGGTGCACTTGGCGAGCCTCTTTACTTAGACATTAGAAACGTATTTGCTGACGTTAAAGACGCTCCTCTTATTGTTGGCGGTCGTTACGGACTTGGTTCTAAAGACTTTACACCTATGGATGTAATGGCTGTTTACCAGAACCTTAGAAGTGACAAACCAAAGAATAACTTTACAGTATCTATTATTGACGACGTTACAAACCTTTCATTACCTAAATATGAAGGCAATTTCGACTCTACACCAGAAGACAACTTCTCATTTAAATTCTGGGGACTTGGCGCTGACGGTACTGTAGGTGCTAATAAATCAGCTGTTAAGATTATTGGTGACCACACAGATTTCTATGCACAGGCTTACTTTGCTTATGACTCAAAGAAATCAGGCGGTGTTACAATTTCTCACCTTCGTATGGGACCAAGCAAAATTAAGGGTTCTTACCAGATTAAAGCTGCTAATTTCATTGCTTGTCACAACCAGTCTTACGTTGACAAATATGACCTTATTGGCGACCTTAAAGAAGGCGGAAGCTTCCTTCTTAACACAATCTGGACGCCAGAGGAACTTGATGCGAATCTTCCTGCTGACCTTAAGAGAAAGATTGCTGAAAAGAAAGCGAACTTCTACACACTTAATGCTGTTGATATAGCTAAAGAAATTGGTCTTGGCGGACGTATCAACATGATTATGCAGGCTGGTTTCTTTGCTATTGCTAAAGTTCTTCCTGTTGAAGATGCAGTTAAGTATCTTAAAAAAGAAGTTGAAAAATCATACGGTAACAAAGGTCAGGATGTTGTTGATATGAACAACGCTGCTATTGATAAGGGCGTTACAATGATTAACAAAATTGATGTTCCTGCTTCATGGGCTAACGCAGTTGACGAACCAGTTGCTGTTGATGCTAACATGCCTGCATTCATTAAAGACGTTATGAAGAAGATTGCTCGTCAGGAAGGTAACGACCTGCCAGTTTCTACATTCAATGGTCGTGAAGATGGTTCTTTCCCTGGTGGTACTACAGCATGGGAAAAGAGAGGAATTGCTATTGATGTTCCTGTATGGATTAAAGATAATTGTATCCAGTGTAACCAGTGTTCATATGTATGTTCACATGCAGTAATTCGTCCTTCACTTCTTGATGAAACAGAAGCTAAGAACGCACCTGAAGGCTACGAAATGAAACCTGCTACAGGTTTTGCAGGTATGCAATATCACCTTGCAATTTCTGGTTTAGACTGTACAGGCTGTGGCGTTTGTGTTAAGGCTTGCCCTGCTAAGGAAAAAGCTCTTACAATGACATCTCTTGCATCTATAAAAGAAACAAATACAGCTAACTGGGATTACACAATGAAGAGTGTAACGCTTAAAAATATTGAGGACAAACAGAAATTTACAGTTAAGGGAAGCCAGTTCCTTAAGCCATACGTTGAATTCTCAGGCGCTTGTGCAGGTTGTGGCGAAACACCTTACATTAAGCTTATTACTCAGCTTTACGGCGACAGAATGATGATTTCCAACTCAGCTGGTTGTACACACATCTGGGGCGGTTCACCAGAAGTTCCTTATACAACAAATGAAAGAGGACATGGCCCATCATGGGGTTGTTCACTCTTTGAAGATACTGCTGAATACGGCTACGGTATGTTCTTAGGTGCAACTTCTGTACGTAAGATGGTTAAGAGCCAGGTTGAAGCTGTTATTAGTGAACTTGCTGATGGCGAACTTAAAGCTGCTTTAACTGCATGGGTTGAAGGCTTTAAAGTGACTGCTGGCACAAGAGAAAGAGCAGATGCTGTGATTGCTGCTATTGAAGCTACCAAAGACCAGAGCGAAGCTATTAAGGAAATTTACACACGTAAAGACTACTTAATTAAGCCTTCACAGTGGATTATTGGTGGTGACGGATGGGCATACGACATCGGTTACGGCGGTCTTGACCACGTAATCGCTTCAGGCGAGGACGTTAACATTATTGTTGTAGATACTGAGGTTTACTCTAACACAGGCGGTCAGTCTTCAAAGGCTACACCAACTGCTGCGATTGCTCAGTTTGCTGCAAGCGGTAAGAAAACAAAGAAGAAAGACCTTGGCAGAATGGCAATGAGCTACGGCTATGTATACGTTGCGCAGATTGCTATGGGTGCTGACAAGAACCAGACATTAAAAGCTATTGCTGAGGCTGAAGCTTATGATGGTCCTTCAATCATTATTGCTTATGCTCCATGTATCAACCATGGTATTAAGGGTGGTATGAGCGGTGCTCAGGACCAGGCTAAGCGTGCTGTTGAGGCTGGTTACTGGCACATGTTCAGATTCAATCCAGACCTTAAAGAGGCTGGTCAGAATCCATTTATTATGGACTCTAAAGCACCTACAGCAGATTTCAAAGATTTCCTTAAGAGCGAGGTTCGTTACTCATCACTCCTTAAGAAGTTCCCTGAAATTGCTGGTACTCTTTTTGATAAAGCAGCGAAGGATGCACAGGATAGACTTGAAAGCTATTTAGCACTTACAAAATAATTAAGCAGTTGAAAATTGCTTAAAAATAGAAGCATCCCTGTTATTGGCTATTACCAATAACAGGGATGCTTTTTATTTTAAATTTTTTTGAAAAAATATTAAGAAATTTGAAGTCTAGTGCAAAACTGTATCGTCTTATATAATGTGAGGGAATGAGGTGAATGGCAGATGACAAATGAGCAGTTTAAATTAATAGTGAAGCAATACGAAAAATTGGTGTTCTCTATCTGCCTTCAGTTTACACGAAATTATCACGAAGCCGAAAACCTTACACAAGAAACCTTCATTTCTGCATTTAAATACATTGACGGTTGTGATAGTGGAAAATATAAGCAATGGCTTGCAAGAATAGCCTCTAATAAAGCTAGGGACTGGCTGAAAAGTGCATACAGCCAACATGTGGAACTTGCTAAAGAGGAGGATGACACAGCACAGCAACCTGATAATAATCCGTTGCCTGAGGATAGTGTTTTAACCAATGAAGGTGTGAAAGAAATTAAAAGAGCTGTATTGGAGCTAAAAGAACCCTACAAAAAGGTGTCTGTGATGTTCTTTTTGGAGGAAAAGGATTATGAACAAATTTCTAAACAGCTTTGCAGACCTAAAAAGACGGTTCAAACACAGGTGTTAAGAGCAAAAAGTATTTTGCAAGACAAATTGAAGGGAGGGACTTAAGTATGATTGAATATTTTGATAATGAAGGACATCTTACTGACGAAGCTTTACAAAGGCTTATTGATGGTGAGGACGATGGACTTAGACGGCTTGAAATTGCCGAGCATCTTTCATTTTGTGACAGATGTATAGAGCGGTATACTCTTATGCTTGAAGGAACTACTTTAGTTGAGCCTATACAATCGGTGGCAGACAGCGTAATCGCTGAAATTAAGAAGAAAGCGGCAAGATTTATTTTTAACCGATATGGGGCGATGGCAGTGGCGGCGTGTTTTACTATGACACTTTGGTTTTCAGGGGTGTTTAACATAGATTTTCAGCGGTTTGAGGAAATGAGTATACAGCGAACAAAAATTGAAAAAGAGGTCGATTTTGGTCAGCATGTGATGGAAAAAATAGATTGCGGCTTTGAAAAGCTGAAAGGAGTTTTTGATTATGGAGAAAAATAGTTTATTAACATTTATTTTCAGCTTTATGCCTGGTGCTGGAGAAATGTATTTAGGAATGATGAAAAAGGGATCAGCGATCATGACCGCATTTTTTGCAGTAGTTTTTTTGGGAATAGTTTTTTATATTCAGGAGCTTTGCGTAATTCTTCCTGTTATTTGGTGTTACTCTTTTTTTGACACAATAAATATGAAGAAGTACAGCCCAGAGGGAAGAATGGAAAAGGATAATAAATTTGGAGATGACGTGAAAGTCTTTTTTGGTCGGGACTGGAGTAGATTGGTTCAGAAGAAAAATACTATTTTTGGTATTGGTTTTGTACTTTTAGGCTTATACCTACTGTTTGAAAACTTTATTATGCCAATATTAAATCGTTTTTGTGATTACATTGGCTCCTACGTACTTTATGATGTCGTAAGAGGTATTCCATCGTTGGTAGTAGCATTTTTGATAATTTTACTTGGCATACAGTTACTGAAAGGTGGAAAGGTAAAAGTAGAAATAAAAGACGAGGATTTTATTGAATACGAAGGTGATAAAGATGAGTGAGAACGCACAGACAGGTACAGTTGAGGGAAGAACGAAACGTATTAGGCGTGTTGGGTCTGTAACTATGGGGATTTCCCTTATTTGCACAGGTATTGTTTCTATAATTTGCCTTATTAACCCAAGCTTTGATGTTATGCAGGTTACAAAGTTTTCCCCTGTTATGTTAATACTGCTTGGGGCAGAATTTCTAGGTGCAAGTTTTGCAAAAGAGCAAGAATGTGTTAAGTATGATTTTTTCAGTATATTCATGTGCTTTATGCTTATTTGTGCAGTGCTTACAATGACGGCGGGGCTTATGGCGTTTCAGTATTATATAAAAATAAATGTAATGTGAAAGAGAAGGCTTTTCGTTATTTAGCGGAAAGTCTTTTTTAATGTAGTGTGGAACAAAATGATGTGTTCTACGTAAAAACAATTGTTAACAAAAAATTAATTGTTTTAAAAAGCTCAATAGCTTATAATTAGGGAAACTGAAATTATGGAGGCAATGATGAAAAGAATAGCCAAATTTGAAAAGGTTAGTTTTAGTCAGTTTAAAAAGGACTGGTCGGACACATTTAAAAATACAAACAAGATTGAAGACATATATAATAGTATAAAACTGCCTGCACGTGCCACAAAGGGTTCAGCAGGATATGATTTTTTTGTACCAATGGACGTAAGACTTATGCCCAATGAAACTATAAAAATACCTACAGGCATAAGGTGCTCTATGGAGGCTGGCTGGGTTTTAAAATGTTATCCACGCAGTGGGTTGGGTTTTAAGTACAGGCTTCAGCTTAACAACACCGTTGGAATAATAGACAGTGATTACTACTATAGTGATAACCAGGGGCATATTCAAGCTAAAATTACAAATGGCACAAATGAGTGCAAAGAAGTGCAAATTGCTTGCGGAGAAGGCTTTATGCAGGGAATTTTCGTAGAGTATGGTATCACACTAGATGATGAGTGCGACAAGGAAAGAAATGGCGGTTTTGGAAGTACGACGGGAAGTACAAACTAAAAGGAGGCACAACATGAGGAAAAGATTAGCGGTGATTTTGGCTGCGGTATGTATGGCTACAATTACGCCTACAACGTCTATGGCGTCAACATATAACTATGTGTCAACGGATATGGCAGTTGCTGAAAGCACTGAATTAACAGGTTCATCTGCACCAAATTTAACAATTGAAAGTAATGCAGACAATACAAGCGATATGTATTTCCTACTGAACCTTAACAATGCGGAGTGGTTATATGAGGGGGAAGGAGAAATTTTACAAGGGCTTGAGTATACCGTTTTAAGTGGCACGTCTATGGCAATTAGGGTGGATGCCCAAATTTTTGGAACGGATGTAAACGATATTAGAATACCAATATATGCAAAGGTTTTAGACGCTGGTGTGGCAACAGTTACCATTGACCCTAAGGAGTCACAGGTTTCTGGAGGAACATTTACCTTTGCCCATGTAAGTTTTCCTGGGATGTCAGTGACTGTTTCAGACGTAGATAGCGCAACAGGAAAATTTACTATATCGTTTAAGGATGATTATCCCTATTCTATGGTTGCAGGAAGATTATTTAAGCTTTCTATAGACAACGGATTTGTATTTACAGGTGTTGACAATGCAACGGGCTCAGGCAAATATGCAGGCCTTGTGGATTTTTCAGTGGATACCCAAAATCAGTCTATTGCATATGTTAAAATAACAGGCACAACAGGAATGTCAGTGGGACAGATTAAGATTACAGATATAAGCGTTGCGGCTACATCATCTACAGACAGTGATGCAACAAGCATTTCTATTGAGCCTTTATATGGCGAAGGCAGTGCCATAACCTATAAGCTTGATAATTTTAAAAGCAATGAAACAGTAAAAACAGGAAAAGAAATAAAGTTTGACATAGGTGGAAATTATTATGTGGTGGATGAAGATATGCTATATGCTATAGATACTGCACCGTTTATTGACAACAATGGTAGAGCAATGCTTCCGTTACGGGCTATTGCGAATGCGTTTGAAATTTCAGACGAAAATATTTTGTGGGAGGATGAAACAAAAACCGCTGTAATTACGGACGGTGACGGTGATAAGATTTCTGTAAAGATTGGTGAGAAATTTATAACCACAGCAACAAAAACGGTATTTATGGACACTACCGCAGTTATTAAGGAGGGTAGAGTATATTTGCCTATGCGTGCTGTGCTGAATGCTCTTAATGTAAGTGATGATAATATTAAGTGGGATGATAAAGAAAAATCTGTAACTGTATATTGTGAGGCAAATTAACTTAAAATAATGAATGTGACCGTGGGGGATTGGCTTCACGGTCTTTTCAGTTTGTTCTATTGCTAAAGAAATTGAAGTGTGATAAAATTCTATAGTTATTATATGGAATTTTATATCCTTAAGGGAGGAAAATATAGATGTGTGGTTTTTGTGGTTTTACAGGTAATTTGCTGGAAAGTGAAATTATACTTTCTAACATGATGAACAAAATAGTACACCGTGGACCTGATAGCGAGGGTAAGCACATAGATGGGATGGTTGCCATGGGGTTTAGACGCCTTAGCATTATTGACCTTGGTTTTGGTGCACAGCCTATGTACAACGAAACAGACGATGTTGTTATTACTTTTAATGGTGAAATTTACAACTATCAGCAATTAAGAGAAGAGTTATTAGAAAAAGGTCATATTTTTAAAAATAATTCGGATACAGAATGTCTTATTCATGCCTACGAGGAATATGGTAAGGACATGCTTAAATATCTTAGGGGAATGTTTGCATTTGTTATATGGGATGCAAAAAATGAAACCTTATTTGGTGCAAGGGATTATTTTGGTATTAAGCCATTTTATTACGCGGAAGTAGAGGGAAACCTTATTTTTGCTTCGGAAATTAAGAGCATTTTGGAGTACCCAGGGTTTAAAAAAGAGGTAAACAAGGAGGCTTTAGAAAGCTACCTTACTTTCCAGTATTCTGTATTGCCTGAAACCTTTTTTAAAGGTGTGTACAAGCTTATGCCAAGCCACTGCATTACCTACAAAAAAGGTGCAATTGATATTGAAAGATACTGGGAGCCTAAGTTTGAAGCTGACGAAAGCAAAAGTTTTGACCAGTTTGTTGAAGAAATTGACAGTGCAATGCAGGACTCTATACAAAAACACAAAATAAGTGACGTTGAGGTTGGCTCTTTTCTTTCAAGTGGTGTTGACAGCAGTTATGTTGCGGCGTGCTTCAAGGGGGACAAAACCTTTACCGTTGGATTTGACTATGCCAAGTACAACGAAATTGATTTTGCAAAGAAGTTATCTAAAAAAATTGAAATTGATAACTATAGTAAGCTTATAAGCAAAGAGGAATACTGGGATGTATTACCTACTGTTCAGTATCATATGGACGAGCCTTTGGCAGACCCATCGGCTGTGGCATTATATTTTGTTAGCCAAACGGCATCAAAACATGTTAAAGTTGCTCTTTCTGGCGAAGGTGCAGATGAGTTTTTTGGCGGATACAATATTTACAAAGAGCCGGATGCACTTCGTCCTATAACATCATTGCCTATGCCAGTTAGAAAAGCAATGGGTGGTATTGCAAAGGTTATACCCTTCAAGGTGAAAGGCAAAAATTATATCATAAGAGGAAGTAAGAACCTTGAGGAAAGATTTATTGGCAATGCATTTATGTTTAACCAAAAGGAACGTGAGGGGATACTGAAATCATTCAGCGGAAAACACACACCGATGTCTATAACCAAGCCTTTTTATGATAAAGTGAAGGGCAAGGATGATGTTACAAAAATGCAGTACATCGACATACATCTGTGGCTTATTGGTGATATACTGCTTAAAGCTGATAAAATGAGTATGGCACATTCCCTTGAGGTTAGAGTACCATTTCTTGACAAAGAAGTATTTAATGTGGCTAGGAAGCTGCCTAAAAAATTCAAGGTTACCAAGGAAAACACAAAGGTAGCCATGCGTGCGGCGGCTAACAAATATGTTCCAGATATGGTGGCAGAAAAGAAAAAGCTTGGCTTCCCTGTACCTATACGTATTTGGCTTAAAGAGGACAAATACTACAACATGGTGAAAGCTGCATTTGAGAGCAAGGCGGCAAAGGAATTTTTTAAGACTGAGGAAATTGTGAAATTTCTTGATGACCACAAAAATGGAAAAGAAGACAATAGCCGTAAGATTTGGACAATCTATATGTTTCTTGTTTGGCACAAAAGGTTTTTTAACGTAGCGTAAGGCTGTAAGCCCAGTACAAAATTGTACTGGGCTTTTGTGTAAAAAATATTGAATTGCTTATAGAGAAAATCAATATGCCAAAAGAAAGTTGACAACAGGGGTAATTTGATGTTAAACTTTAATAGTTTAAAGTTTAACAGTTTAAAGTGAAAAAAATCAAGAGTGGGAAGGCGATTGCAATGGAGCATATAAGTTTACAGTATGGAACAACAACAATTGGGATTGATATTGAGGATGCAAATAGCATTAAATATCTTCATGAAAATGAAATGTCAGTAATTAATGATATTAAAAATGAATTTCAGCGAAGTGTTACGGAAGGTGTTATTGACAGTAAGCCCCTTAAAGAAATTCTTCAAAAAGAGGACAAAGTTACAATAGTAATTAGCGATATGACAAGGTTTTGGACCAGACAAGATATTTTGTGTCAGCTTCTTGTTGAATATCTTAACGAGAAAATGGAAATTCCATTTGAAAATATGGTGGTTGTAATTGCCTTGGGTTCACATCGTGCAAACACGGAGGAAGAAAAAGAAAAGCTTGCAAGCAAATACGTTTACGAGAATGTTAAAGTGGTAGACCATGATTGCCTTGCGGAGGATTTGGTTTATGTAGGCACAACCCCTTTGGGAACGAAGGTAAGTGTTAATTCCCTTGCTGTGGGAAGAAAAGTAATTTGCATTGGCGGAACAATACATCATATTATGGCAGGCTACGGTGGCGGTAGAAAAAGCATAGTACCTGGGATTGCTTCAAAAGAAACAATTAGAATGAACCATGAACGTGCGTTGGACCCTGAAAAAGCAATGAGCGACGTGCGTGTTGGCAGTGGAAAGATGAGTGAAAATCCTATAAATCTGGATATGTATGAGGCGGGAAAGCTTGTAGATGTTGTATTTGGAATTAATATTGTTATGGAATCTTCAGGTAAGCACAGTGGACTTTTCTGTGGCAATTTCGATTCGGCATGGAGAGAAAGTTGCAGATACGTTCAAAAAGGATACGGCCTTCCTATTGACTATGAGGCTGATATTGTTATTGCCAGTTGCGGAGGATTTCCAAAGGACATTAACCTTTATCAATCTACAAAAACCCTTTTTAATGCCACAAAAGCTGTAAAAAAAGGCGGCACGTTAGTAATACTTGCACAATGTGATGAGGGTGGCGGTGCAAAGGATTTCTTTGACTGGGCAGAACCTTTAAAAGAAGGTCGTCTTGACCAGGAACTTAGAAAAAATTTCACCATAGGAGGATATATTTTTTATGCCGCTTGTGAGGCTTTAGGAAAAGCAAAAACATATCTTATTTCAAAAATTGAGCCTGACTTGGTAGCACCTATGGGCTTTATTGCCAGCGAAGATGCCAAAGAAATTTTTGCCAAAGTTGATTTTAAAGACAAGGATGTTTATGTAATGGCCCATGGTGGAAGCGTTATGCCACAGCTTAAGGATGATTACGAAAGCTTATGTAAGGATATTTAATACTTAACTAAAAGGAGAACTATCTATGAATATTCCATTGATTATTGTTATTTTATATGTTGCGCTTTTATTTGCAATCAGCATAAATGTTTCAAGAAAACAGAAAAAAGACAGTGAAGCATTTTTGCTTTACAAAGGTAAAAATAATACATTTGTTGTAGCCGCAAGTATAGCTGGGCTGGCAATCGGCGGTGCATCAACCATTGGTATTGCGGAAAATGCCTTTTCAGTTGGTTTATCGGCAGGTTGGTACGATACAGCTTGGGCAATAGGCGCTGTTGTTTCTTCAGTGCTTGCAGTTAAGTTTTTAAGAAGAAGCGGATACGCAACCATAAGTGGAATGGTTAATAATCTTTACGGTGAAAAAACAAGCTTTATAATGGTTATATCGATGTGTATAATTCAGTCAGGAATTATTGCACTTCAATATAAAGCTGGCGGCTCTATACTGGCTTCCCTCCTTCCTGATATATTTACAGTTGAAAGCGGGATATTTTTCTCGTTTATTATATTTATGTTGGTTGCTGTAATTGGAGGAATGGGAAGTGTATCTTTAACTAATGTTTTGAATTTAATTTTGATTTATGTTGGCGTTATAGTTGCAGCAATTATTGTTCTTACAAACCATGGTGGATGGGAAGCCATAAGTGCTTTAACTGCTGCCGAGCCAGATGTTCCATATATGAGTTTTACAGCTGGAATGGGTTGGATTGGGATAATAAGCTGGATAATAGTTATGCTTGGCAACACAAACTCTGTTCAGGGTGTTGTTCAGATAGGGTTAACGGGAAAAGATGATAAATCTGCTTCAAGAGGATTTATTTTGGGTGCTGTATTAATGATTCCTGTTGGGTTTATATGTGCACTTTTGGGCGTTGCAAGTAAAGCCCTTATGCCTGAGGCAAATGCATCAGTTGCATTGCCAATGGTATTAATGAGCATTCCTCCTGTTCTGGGTGGTATTACCCTTTCTGGATTATGGGCGGCAGACATGGGCACAGGCTGTTCAATGATTATTGGTTTGGCTACCACTGTAAGCAACGACATAGTGTATAAGTTTGCAAAAAATGAAATACCAAACAGGAAGAAAATATTGATTAACAAAGTTATTGTAGTTATAAGCAGTATAATTACATACGTTATTGCAACACAAATGGGTACTATTTTAGGTGCGATGCAAAAGGCACTTTCATTGGCCATAGGGACATCGTTCATAGTTATTGGGGCATTATTATTTCCTAAATTTTCAGGGAAAAATGCAGGGTTCTGGACAATTTTGGCTTCAATAGTTTCAATAATTCTTTGGAATACTATTCCTGCAATATCACCAATTTTCTTCAAGAGCATAGGCATATTTATGCTTTTGGTTTGCGGTGTTGTATTTGTTTTAATTAGTGCTTTTGATAAAGATAAGGTTGACAAAAGCAATTCTATTTGATAAATTTAAGGTGTTAATACTAATATGTTGCGATGATGAAGAGAAGTAGCTTATATATTTAATTTAAGAGAGCCTTTGGTTGGTGTGAAAAGGTATTGAATATAAGCGAAAGGCACTTTTGAGCATTTCTTTTAAAGAGGGCGTTGTGTAGCTTTAGCAATGCCAAAAAGGGTGGAACCGCGGAAGCAAAGCCTTTCGTCCCTTACGTTTTGTAAGTGGCGGAGGGCTTTTTTTATATTCGCCAAATAAGAAAACACTGGTTAGTTTTCAGTGGTTCTATAATTTATTATTCGGGAGGAAAACAATATGGCAGTTGAAAAAACAATGGAAAAAATAGTGGCACTTGCAAAGACAAGGGGCTTCGTATACCCAGGCAGTGATATTTATGGTGGCCTTGCAAACACATGGGACTATGGCCCAATTGGTGTTGAACTTAAAAATAACGTGAAAAAAGCATGGTGGAAGAAATTCGTGCAGGAAAGCCAGTACAACGTAGGTGTTGACTGTGCTATATTAATGAACCCACAAACTTGGGTTGCATCTGGCCATGTAGGAGGATTTAGTGACCCACTTATGGACTGCAAGGAGTGCAAGGAGCGTTTCCGCGCAGACAAGCTGATTGAAGACCACTTACAGGAAAATGGCCACAAGGGTGACGTGGTTGACGGTTGGAGCAACGAAAAAATGAAGCAGTACATTGAGGACAACAACATTGTTTGCCCAAGCTGCGGAAAGCATAACTTTACAGATATAAGACAGTTTAACCTTATGTTCAAAACTTTTCAAGGCGTTACAGAAGACAGCAAAAATGTTGTTTATCTTCGTCCTGAAACAGCACAGGGTATATTTGTTAATTTTAAAAATGTTCAAAGAACATCAAGAAAGAAAATTCCATTTGGTATAGGTCAGGTTGGTAAATCTTTCAGAAATGAAATTACACCTGGTAACTTTACTTTCAGAACCCGTGAGTTTGAACAGATGGAGCTTGAGTTCTTCTGCGAGCCAGGCACAGACCTTGAGTGGTTTGGTTACTGGAAGCAATACTGCATTGACTGGCTTAAAGCACTGAACATGACTACTGAAAACACAAGAGTGCGTGACCACAGCCCAGAGGAACTTTGCCATTACTCTAAGGCAACTACCGACATTGAGTATATGTTCCCATTTGGTTGGGGCGAGCTTTGGGGCATTGCTGACAGAACTGACTTTGACCTTAAACAGCACCAAAACACTTCTGGTCAGGACATGACTTATTTTGACCAAGAGAAAAACGAAAAATATATTCCTTACTGTATTGAACCATCTCTTGGTGCAGACCGTGTTACGCTTGCTTTCCTTTGTGATGCATATGATGAAGAGGTTGTTGGTGAAAAGGATGGAAAACAGGATATAAGAACTGTTCTTCACTTCCATCCTGCAATTGCACCTGTTAAGGCGGCAATTTTACCACTTAGCAAAAAGCTTTCAGAACCAGCAGAAAAAGTATTTGCAACCCTTGCAAAGAAATTTAATGTGGAATACGATGAGGCAGGCAGTATTGGTAAGCGTTATAGAAGACAGGATGAAATTGGTACCCCTTTCTGTATAACAGTAGACTTTGACACACTTGAAGATAACACTGTAACGGTAAGAGAAAGAGATACAATGGAACAGGTTAGACTTAAAGTTGATGAGCTTGAAGCATATCTTGAGGCTAAAATGGAATTTTAATAAAAGCATAAGGTAAGTGCCCATTAAAGTGGATATGGGTGCTTACCTTTTTTAGTTATTTAAACTAAAGGGATAACAGGTAAAAAAAAACGCATTTTATGAATGTTTAGGAGTGAAAATAACGAATTTTACGCAGTAGTAAAAAAACTACCTAAAAAAACAAAAGGTAAAATATAATTTCTTATGTTAAGTTTGTATATTTTTTTGGTATAAATAGTCGTTTGGTCGGCAATAAAACAATAATAATAGCCAAAGTTGTGCAATTTGTACATAAAATTTATTTAATTTAGTCATTCGTATAATTGTTACTATTTAGATTTAATGTTATAATTTAGCAAAGCAGTTTTGGGTTTTTACAAAACAATGGTTTGCATTAATTATTGCGTATCCATACTGCGTTAAATTGATTTGGAGGGATAAGATATGAGCAAAAAATATGTTTATATGTTCAGTGAAGGTAACGCCAGTATGAAAAATCTTCTTGGTGGCAAAGGTGCCAACCTTGCGGAAATGACCAATATGGGTCTTCCTATTCCACAGGGCTTCACTGTTTCCACTGAAGCTTGTACAGAGTATAACGAGGGTGGCAAGAAATTATCCGGTGAAATGATGGAGCAAATTGAAACTGCAATTGCTAAACTTGAAAATATTGCAGGCAAAAAGCTTGGTAATAATTCCAATCCGCTTTTGGTATCCGTTCGTTCGGGTGCAAGAGCCTCTATGCCAGGCATGATGGACACCGTATTAAATTTGGGCTTAAATGATATTTCTGTTGAAGGGCTTGCAGCGGCTACGAACAATGCAAGATTTGCATATGACAGTTATAGAAGATTTATTATGATGTTTGCTGATGTTGTTATTGGCGTTTCCAAATCTAAATTTGAAAGACACTTAGATGAGTTTAAAGAAAAAAAGGGTGTTAAATACGATACTGAATTATCTGCCGAAGATTTAAAAGCAGTTGCCCAAGAGTTTAAGGTCATTTACTTTAAAGACCAGGGAAAGGAATTTCCTCAAGATCCTAAGGAACAGTTATTTGAAGCAGTTAAGGCGGTTTTCAATTCATGGGATAATCCACGTGCTTTTGTTTACAGAAGAATGAATGACATTCCATACAGCTGGGGAACAGCCGTTAATGTGCAAATGATGGTTTTTGGTAACATGGGTGATACTAGCGGCACTGGCGTTGCATTTACAAGAAATGCGGCAAACGGCGAGAATGCTATGTATGGAGAATACCTAATTAATGCACAGGGAGAGGATGTTGTTGCAGGCGTACGTACACCAAAGCCTATAGCTACCCTTGAAAATGATATGCCACAGGTTTACAAAGAGTTTAATGAAATAGCACATAAATTAGAACAACATTATAAAGATATGCAGGATATGGAGTTTACCATTGAAAACGGCAAGCTCTACTTCTTGCAGACACGTAACGGAAAAAGAACAGCAAATGCGGCATTGAAAATTGCAGTAGACATGGTGCGTGAAGGACTTATTACAGAAGAAGAGGCGTTACTTAAGGTAGAGCCAAAGCAGTTAGACCAAATTTTACACCCTGCTTTTGACAAAAAAATACTTAAAGCTGCTACCCCTATTGGGAAAGGTCTACCTGCTTCCCCTGGTGCTGGTGCAGGCAAGGCATATTTTAATGCAGAGGACGCAAAGGCAGCTGCCCAAAGAGGAGAAAGAGTTGTGCTTGTTCGCCTTGAAACATCCCCTGAGGATATTGAGGGAATGGCGGCGGCAGAGGGGATACTTACAGTACGTGGCGGAATGACAAGCCATGCGGCAGTTGTTGCACGTGGCATGGGTCGTTGTTGTGTATCGGGCTGTGAAGAAATAAAAATGAACGAGGAAGAGAAAACGTTTAGCCTTGGTGGAAAAACCTTTAAAGAAGGAGATTATATCTCTCTTGATGGCACAACAGGTAACATATATGGAGAGGATATTCCTACGGTTGACCCTGAAATAAGCGGAGATTTTGCGACGTTTATGGCATGGGCTGATGCAAAAAGACGACTTAAAATTAGAACAAATGCTGATACACCAAAAGATGCAATAAACGCTGTTAATTTTGGTGCAGAGGGCATTGGTCTTACACGTACTGAGCACATGTTCTTTGAGGGAAATAGAATACTTAAATTCCGTATTATGATTCTTTCGGACAATGTGGAAGAAAGAGTTGCGGCCCTTGAAGCAATTCGTCCATTCCAAGAAGAGGACTTTGTTGGCATTTATGAAGCGATGGAGGATAGGCCTGTTACAATTCGTCTTTTAGACCCACCACTTCACGAGTTTTTGCCTAACACTGACGAGGAGTTTGAGATTATTGCAAAGGAAATGGGCAAAACAGTAGAAGAACTTAAAATTAAAGCAAGAGGATTGCATGAGCTGAACCCTATGATGGGACACCGTGGTTGCCGTCTGTCCGTAACCTATCCTGAAATTGCAGTTATGCAGGCGAGAGCTATAATTGATGCGGCTATAAAGGTGAAAAAGGAAAAGGGCTTTAACCTTTTACCTGAAATTATGATTCCGCTGATTGGCGATGTAAAAGAACTGAAATATGTAAGAACTCTTGTTGTTGAAACAGCAGACAAAATTATTGCTGAAAGCGGTATTGAACTTAAGTATTTGGTGGGTACTATGATTGAAATTCCACGTGCCTGCCTTACAGCGGACGAGGTTGCAAAGGAAGCAGAGTTCTTCTCGTTTGGAACAAACGACTTAACACAGATGACTTACGGTTTATCACGTGATGACGCTGGAAAAATTTTGTCTGACTACATAGACAAAAAGATTTATGAGGGCGACCCAACAGCGCATTTAGACAGAAGCGGCGTTGGCGAGTTAATGAAGATGGCTGTTGTAAAAGGCAGAGCACAAAGACCTGACCTTCACCTTGGAATTTGTGGTGAACACGGTGGCGACCCAACATCCATTGAATTTTGCCATATGATTGGGTTGGACTATGTATCATGCTCACCTTTCCGTTTGCCGATCGCAAGGCTTGCGGCAGCACAGGCAGAAATTAATTTTCCTCAGAAATAAATGTAAAAGATAACTATAAAGTTCCATGTTGATTGTTAAAGCAATTGATGTGGAACTTTTTATGCAAAAGAGAAAACTGGATATATTAGTTTAGGCAATAATCAACTTGGAAACAATAGCATTGACGTTGTGGAAAAAGAGTGCTAACCTTATGGTAATTATTAGTTCAGAGAAAATCTAGTTTGCATAATATTTTGTATGGGTACTTGTGGAATTTAAGGAGTGAATGCGGATGCTAAAGCTAAAGGACGATGTTTTTTATGTGGGCGCTATTAACCCTAATTTAAGAGTTTTTGATATAATCATGAGGACGGAGTACGGAACTACTTATAATGCATATTTAGTTAAAGGTGAGAAAACAGCCCTTGTTGAAGCTGTAAATACCAAGTATTTTGGACAAATGATAAATAAAATTGAAGAAATTATGCCACTTAAAAATATTGATTACGTTATTTTTAACCACACTGAACCAGACCACAGCGGAGGCGTGGCTACTATTATTGATGCTAATCCCAATGTGGAAATTATTGGAACTGCATCGGCAATAAGAAATGTTGGTAACGTATGTAATAAAAGTTTTAAAAGCAGGGCTGTGAAAACAGGGGATACTTTGGACCTTGGCAACGGGCTTGTTTTTGAATTTATAACCGCACCAAATCTTCATTGGCCAGATTCTATGTTTACTTATCTTCCATCAAGAAAAACAGTTTTTACCTGTGATTTTTTAGGTGCACACTATTGTGAACCCCTTATTACAGATGACGCAATAACATACCCTGAGTATTATGAAGAAGCCTTTGAGTACTATTATGAGAAGATATTTAGTCCCTTTAAAAAGTTTGTTTTAGCTGGGATAGAAAAGCTTGAAGAACTTGATTTTGATATTGTATGCTGTTCTCATGGGCCTATACTTAAAAACGGATACAAGAGGGCTATGGAACTTTATAAGGAATGGTCGTTACCTAAAATTAACGAAAAGAATGTTGTGGTATTTTATGTATCGGCATATGGATACACAAGAAGTGCGGCAAACGCATTTGTTGAAAATTTCAGTAAAATGGGCATTAAGGCAGAGGCCTATGATTTAATTAATTGTGATGACAAAATTATTACTGAAAAGTTTGAAAATGCCACAGGGATACTGCTAGGGTCGCCAACAATAAATCGTGATGCCCTTAAGCCTGTTTGGGATTTATTATCAGGCGTAGACTGTATTACCAACAGAGGAAAAGCATTTGGTGTATTCGGCTCTTATGGATGGAGTGGGGAAGCCTGCAAGATGCTTGAGGACAGATGTAGTTCCATGGGTTTAAAAAAAGGAGTTGAAAGCTACAAATTTCTTATGGACCCAAGTGAAGAGGATTTTAAGGCAATGGAAGAAATGGCAAAGGTTTTTGCAGAAAAGCTATAGACAAGAATCACAAATTTAACATTAGTAAGTATTATACGGCAATCCCAAAGGGGTTGCCGTATTTTTTTGTATAGACCATAGCTAAAAGGGAAATGATTTAAACAGTTAACCAAAAAAAGGGGTGATGTTTATGAGAATACCAAGGCATATAGGAATTATACCCGATGGCAACCGAAGATGGGCAAAGGCTAATGGTATGAAAAAAGAGGAGGGCTATGACTATGGGCTTATGCCAGGGCTTAGACTTTTAAGAGAGGCAAGGCGTTACGGAATTGAGGAAATTACCTACTATGGTTTTACTGTAGATAACTGCAAACGCCCTAAGGAACAGCTTTTAGCCTTTAGCAAGGCGTGTGTGGATGCGGTAAAAATGATAGAAAATGAGGATGCTTCTCTACTAGTTATAGGTGATACAAAATCAGCCTGCTTTCCAACAGAGTTGCTGCCATATACCCATCGCTGCGAAGAAAAAGGAAAAATAAAGGTGAATTTTCTTGTAAACTATGGGTGGAAGTGGGATTTACAAAACGGCCTCTGTTCTAAGGAAATCTCTAGAATGGATATGATTATACGTTGGGGTGGCATGTGCCGGTTATCAGGTTTTTTACCTGTTCAGTCAGTATATGCCGATATTTACATTATTAAAGATTTATGGCCCGACTTTGATGAGGAACAGCTTAAATGTGCCTTAGATTGGTACCAGAAGCAAGATGTTACACTAGGCGGCTGACTTTAGGACAGGGCTTTAAATTACATCTTATGAAAAAGTCGTATATTCTATTACAAAAAGGCATAGGTTTTAAAAGAGGGATATGGATTATGTCTATATTCCTCTTTTATAAATCTAGTAATTTGGAAAAAAATATAAAGTGTATCTATTACTAAAGGTGTTTTTTGGTTAAAAATAAACAATATTAAAATGAAACCTTAAATATACACCTAAAATTTAAAATTTAGTTGTGCAATATCAATAAAAAAATATATAATTATTGAATATTATTAACAAATGCGTGTAAAAGTGATACAATATGGTCAGACCAAAAATAAATATCACACAATATGCACTTAAAAAGGAGTGATGCCTATGTCACAAGACAAAAACCAATTCACTAATGCGCTACTTAAAGCGTATGAAGCATATTTTGATATTAAGAGAGACATTGAAAGAGAAAATATTACATTGGCGGCAGAGGCAATATTCCATTCTCGTTCCGAAAAATATGTACTTGTGCAATCGGCAAAGCTTTGGGCAGTGGAAACAAATGAATATGTGTACTTTATTACGAAAGAGGCTTCCTCAGTGGGAGAGTTTACAAAGTTGAGGGACAAGATACTGGAAATTGGTATGAAGGAAATTAAGCCCCACAGCGAGCACATGTATTCTTACATAACTATGATATATATTGCAGACAGCATAGATAATGAAACAACAAAGGAAATAGAAAAATTTAGTTGCCACAAAATGTTTTTGCTTTCCTTACACGGCTGGATGTATTTTAGGCTTGCCGCCGTTGACTTGAGCAAGAATGTAATTATAACAAACAAAAGAGGGAGGGAGGTTAGAGAAATAGTGAATAAAGTTATGCAAAATGCTTAATATTGAAAAGGGGGCAGATGTATGAATTCATTAGTATTACTTTTAATCGGAATTATTGTTCTTGTTATTGGCTATGTTACATACGGAAGTTGGCTTTCAAAGGAGTGGGGAATTGAACCTAACAGACCTACACCCGCACACACGGAGGAAGATGGGGTTGATTATGTGCCTGCAAAATCGCCTGTGCTTATGGGCCATCACTTTGCATCCATTGCTGGTGCTGGACCAATTAACGGGCCTATTCAGGCTGCCATATTTGGTTGGGTGCCTGTGCTTTTATGGATACTTATTGGTGGTATCTTTTTTGGTGCAGTGCAAGACTTTTCATCATTATTTGCATCAATAAGACACAAAGGAAAGTCTATTGGTTTTGTTATTGAACAAAATGTAGGCAAAAAAGCCAAGAAGCTTTTCCTTATTTTCTCTTACCTTACACTGCTGTTGGTTGTTGCGGCTTTTGCCAGTATTGTAGTTGGTACTTTTAACGGGTACAATGCGGAGGGTGCACTTGTTCCTGCTAATGGCTCTACAGCTACAATTTCTATGTTGTTTATTTTAGTAGCTATTTTGTTTGGTGTGTTTGTATACCGCAAAAATGCACCACTGGGAATATCAACAGTAATTGGCGTGGCAGGAATTATAATTTGCATCGTGTTAGGCCTTAATTTTCCTGTTTACTTAAGTGGAAATTTGTGGCTTATGATTGTTCTTGCTTATATTTTTGTTGCATCTGTTACACCTGTATGGATTTTACTGCAGCCAAGAGATTATTTGAATTCATTCCTTTTATACGGAATGATGATTGCGGCAGTGGTTGGAGTGCTATTCAGTCATCCTAACATTGAACTGCCTGCGTTTGCTGGGTTTACAGGTATTAATGGCAACAGTCAATTATTTCCTATGTTGTTTATTACGGTTGCCTGTGGTGCTATTTCTGGTTTCCACAGCCTTGTTGGGTCAGGCACTACATCTAAACAGCTTGATAAGGAAAGCGATGCAAAGCTTATTGGTTACGGTGGTATGCTTATTGAATGTGGGCTTGCGGTTATAGCACTTATTACAGTTGGTATTCTTTATAAAGATGGCGTCCTTCCATCAGGAACACCTACTCAGGTGTTTGCTACAGGTATTGCAACAATGGTTTCCAACATGGGGCTTACAAATGCTTACGATGTAACATATGCAATTATTATTCTTGCAGTTTCAGCTTTCTGTCTTACATCTTTAGATACTGCAACAAGACTTGCTCGTTACATGTTCCAGGAGTTATTTGTAGACGAGGGGGAGGATGCTTCTAAGCTTACAGGATATAAGAAGCTTTGTGCAAATGCTTACTTTGCTACATTCGTAACAGTTGCTTTAGGCGGACTTATGGCGGCAGGCGGATATGCTAAGATTTGGCCGTTATTCGGTTCTGCAAACCAACTTCTTGCGGCACTTGCGTTATTAGCTGTTGCGGCATGGCTTGGTAATATTGGAAAAAACAACAAGATGTTTATATTCCCTATGGTATTTATGCTGGTGGCAACATTGTGTGCACTTGCAATTACATTTGTTAAAAATGTTAGTGCACTTTCGGCTGGTACTGGCGCAATGTCAAAAGAGGGATTGCAGATATTCTTTATTATTTTGCTGGTGGTACTTGCAATAAACCTTACATTAGAAGGGTTCAAGACACTTAGAACCAAAAAACCAGCAGAAGAAAGTAAAGCTGCTTAAATTAAACGGAGCCTGCCAAAATGGTAGGCTTTATTTTTTATATTAAAATATTTAAAAAAGGTATTGACTTTTAATTTAAAGCGTGTATAATAAGTATTCGTGTCACCGCAAAAGGCGATGACTCAAGTATGGATTGAAAATGGATATTTAAATGTTTTGAAAACTTTTTGAAAAAAAGGTATTGACATTTTCTGAAAAGTCTGT
>JBFWMT010000022.1:0-37131 GCA_050251415.1 Anaerotignaceae bacterium
TTTGACAAAGGACCTTCAAGACCAAAGCCTGAAATGGAGCCGTAAATGATACGTGGATTGATTTTTTTCATCTCCTAGTAGCTAAAGACAAGCTTTTCCATTACGCCAACCTTATAATTTTCACAGATAACGTCTGCTGTCTTAATCAGTTCTCTTAAAATGTTTTTGCCCTCTTCTGTACGTAAATCAAGAGTGATACCTTCTTTATTGCGATTTATATAAGCAAAATAGCCGCTAAAATCCTTTTTAAAAGGGCCCCATCCACGGGTTTGGTCCCCCATGGCAGGTCTTTCAATTTTAATTACCTCAGCACCGTGGTCAGCAAGGTTCATTGTACAAAATGGGCCGCTATAGGCCTGTGTTAGGTCAAGTACTCGAACTCCTTCAAGTGGTCTTCTCATGTCTTTTTGCCTCCAGATTGAAAAAAATATACGTTTTGTACTGTTTTTTTGTAAAGAAATAGCCGCCTTAAAAAATTACAGGATTTAAGACGGCACTCTATTAACAATAAGCTCTCATAGTGAGGGGTTAGAACTTATCTTGATGTATGCACTGCTTTTTCAAAAGATGGCTCCTGTGGGCCTCTCTGGCAATCCTTGCTGATGTAAAGGCTGCCTGTTGCTGTTGCACAAAGTACAGGCGGCACACAAGCTGTAGCCGCTGTTGAAGCAACGCCAGTCATGTCCATATCTGTTCTGTCGCACATGGTAGCTACTTTGTATGCCTCAAACCTACAGGTGTAAGAGCAGTTGCCTACTTTTTCAATCCAGCCGTGGTATTCCATAAAATCGCCCACATATACAGGTGCTGTAAATACAACATCTTTGTAGCCAAGGAAAAGGCTGATGTCGCCGTCTACATAAACCATTAATTCTGTACCTACGTCGCCCCACATGTCAACAATTCTTGCACCGTTCACAAGTCCGCCTACGTAATGTCCATCTGCGCCTTTCATCATTAAATGATGTACAACTTTTTTGCCTACCATATTAATTTCCCCCTTATTTATCCATATTTATTGTCAATTATTTTTTAACGTGTTCATGTACAAACGCTGGGTCTGTTTCGCCACGCTGTTCTTTTTTACCTATGTAAAGACTGCCTGTTGCTGTGCCGCAAAGAATTGGTGGCACACAAGCTGTAGCGGCTGTGCTTAAAAGTTCTTCTTCATTATGAAGTCTGTCGCACATGGTAGCTACCTTGTAAGCTTCAAATTTACAGGTATATGATGTATTGCCTACCTTCTCAATCCATCCATGGTATTCCATAAAATCGCCTACATAAACAGGTGCTGTGAAGTTAATTTCTTCGTAGCCAAGAAAAAGGCTAATGTCGCCGTCTACCCTTACCATTAATTCTGTTCCTACATCGCCCCAATAATGCACAATTCTTGCACCGTTCACAAGGCCGCCCACATAATGTCCGTCGCTGCCCTTCATCATAACATGAAGCACTACTTTTTCTCCTATCATAGCAATTTCCTCCTTAAAAAATATTCTCTTTTTGATTTGCTTATGAAAGTACACATGTGTGTGCTTCCCTTTCATGAGATTAGTGTAAGGCATTCTTTAGATAGACAGTCAATAGATGTTTTGAAAAAGTTGAAGTTATTATTATGTGGAAATGGCAAAACTGACACCACCTATAGGGTTGGTATTTTGCGGTGTGGTACACGGAATATAAAAAAAACAATCACAAAATATAGTGATTGTTAGGGAAATATGTAAATTACATAACGAATTGCGAACTGAATTATAAAATTTTGCTTTTGCGGGTATGATTTTAACTGGAGGGTTTTATTAAAAAATATTGCTAAAACAAGTATTGTACTTAGACATTTGCGGTAGTATAATCGAGTATAAATTAATTCTACTATTGAAAGAATAAGGCTATAGGTTTAAGGGAGACGGCAGAAATGACACAAAAAGCACTTTTTGTATTTAACCCTTGCTCGGGCAAGGGGACCATAAAAACAAAATTGTTTGATATTATAGATACGCTTTCGGTAGCAGGGTATGAAGTAACGGTCTGTCCAACGCAAAAAAGACGGGATGGGTACGAAATTGTACATAAAAAAGGTTCAGCCTATAGTCTTTTAGTGGTAAGCGGAGGCGATGGAACCCTTAATGAATGTGTAAACGGATTGCTGGAGATACCTGAGGACAAAAGACCTGTTGTCGGGTATATTCCAACGGGAAGTACAAATGACTTTGCTTCAACCTTAAAAATACCTAAAAAGCCTTCTGGGGCAGTTAGTAACATAGTAAACGGTAAGGAATTTAAATGTGATGTGGGGCGGTTTAACCAAAATTGCTTTGTGTATATTGCCGCATTTGGGGCATTTACAGATGTGGCATACGATACCCCGCAGGAAATAAAAAATTATTTGGGGCATATGGCTTATATACTGGAGGGCATTAAACGGTTGCCTAATATAAAAAGCCATAGACTGCTTATAGAGCATGACGGCGTGGCAGTTGAGGAGGATTTTATTTACGGTATGATTTCTAATTCTACCTTTGTTGGTGGTGTAAGAAGCTACCGAAACCACACTGTAGACCTTGCAGATGGGCTTTTTGAATGCGTACTTATACGAGAGCCGGAAAATGCCATTGATTTGCAGGCAATCATTACAGGTCTTTTAATGCAAGATTTTTCTTTTAAGGCGTTTTATACTTTTAGAGCCCAACGGGTTAATATTCAAAGTGAAGAAGTAATGTCATGGACGTTGGACGGAGAATATGGCGGTGACCATAATAAGGTAGAAATAGAAAATTTGCACCAAGCGATGACGATTATGGTAGGGGAGAAAAAGGCGAAGAAGATAGAGGTATTTAATGCTATTTTATAAAGTTTGAAAAATAAAGAAAAAGTGTTTGACAAACATAAGTATTTTATGATATACTATCGCTTGCAGTAGGTTATGAGGTGCTTATGGAGAAGTACTCAAGTGGCTGAAGAGGTGCCCCTGCTAAGGGTATAGGTCGTTAACGCGGCGCGAGGGTTCAAATCCCTCCTTCTCCGTTGTAAAACCGTTGATTTTTCAACGGTTTATTTTTTGTGTTGCATTTCGTGTTGCATAAACCGTTAATTTAAGAATTTATAGTGGTCGTTTATCTTTTCATTCACCTTTAAAAATTCATTACTAAATATATGTTGGTAGGTTGATTTTAACAGGTGCCGACTATTTTGGCCTAAAACCCCCTAAGGAGTAAAATCCCTAGGGGGTTTTAAGCCATAGTAACAAATGCCCCGCATTTGAATATTATAAAAAAAAAGGGAGTGCACAATGTATACAAAAATTATTAATCCGAGGATTACTATTTTTGATGGTGATACAGATGAATTTATTGGAAGTGCGAATTTCACCTTAACGCCAGAATCAGAACAAAGCCTTCTACAATTAGTTAATTACAATATTATACCGAAGTCATTAATATTATTGAATCAAAAATTCTACCAGCAATCAACTAAATTTGACCCGCCAACACTGGACCATCCACAATACCGCAAAGGAATATTGAGGATAATAGTTGCAAGCGCCTATGGGGAGCAGATACCACTGGAAATTCGTTTAAGGTTTGATGCAATTGCTAGAGGAAACCTTTCAGGGAGTCAGACCTTCTTTGATAGTGTTGAGTACTATAATATAGGTGTGGATTCAAAAGAAGAAGTTTCCTATTAGAAGTTGATTAAAGTAGCGATTAACTTGTGTGCTTTTTTATAATAGGAGTTGACTCTTCATTTTACCTTTTACTGATTATAAAGGGTGAAATGAAGAGTAGAAACAACCGTTAGTTAAGTATTGTAATTTGTGGAGTTCTTTTTTCGGTTCAGTTTACCCAAATAACGGTAAATGCTAGCTGGAGAACAGGACAGCCTGTCTGCGACCTCGTTTACTGCGCCCTTAAGCATGAAAATACCTTTGCTGTTAAGCAAACCAACAATCTCCATTTTTTCATCCTGTGTCAGGCGGTCAGTGGGCACAGAAGAACTGTTCATAACCGATAATAATGCCGCATCTGCTGCACTGGCAATGCTACTATAAAAGGTTTCGTCTTCGGTATTTTCTGCTGATAATTGCAAAGCACCTATGCTAATGTTTTGTTCTGCATATTCGTCGGGATGGCACAGTGAGAATACCAGCTCAGATAATTGCTGATATCGGCTGTCATCAAAGTTGATGCATAAAAGCCCCACCAGTTTGCCATGTTCATCCTTTATATAAAAATTTGAAGAACGAAGTAATCGACCATCAGCGGACAGGCCACGGTGGCTCAAATAGTAGTTCTGTGTTTCATAGGTACGTTCCGCAATCGCTTGCATGGCCACGTTTGTTAGTGGAGCACCAATGGTTCTACCACTAATATGACCGTTGGCAATTGCCACAATGGATTGCTTTTTACCCAAATCATGCAGTGCAATTTCATAGTCTGGCCCTAACGTTCGTCCAAGAAAATCTACTAGCAAGGAATACTGGCGAATCATTTCAGTGGTCATGGTATATCACCCTTTCCAATCCTCGGCATGAGAAATTAATTTTATTATTAAGTATAGTATAAAAGGCTCATTATTGCAATGAAAATTTATTGCATATTTCCTTTCGTGTTAGTGTATTATAAATAATAATACAAATAGTTATATGAAAATTTAGTAACATTTATACAAATAATAATTTGACAAATTATTATTACGATGATAAAATTGTATCATTATTAGGAAATTACTTTTACCACTTTCCTTTTGGTTACTGCCGACCGCTAACCTTGTAAGCACAAGCTTTCAAGGAAACCGGGGTATCAATATATTATAAAAATATGGAGGTATTATTATGGCAATTAAGTATGTTCCTGAACCTTTCCGAATCAAGATGGTCGAACCTTTGACTATGATGACAAGAGCAGAGAGAGAGGAAGCAATCAAGCGTGCAGATTACAATATGTTCCGTCTTAAGGGTAGTGAGTGTTACATTGACTTGCTGACAGACAGCGGCACAAACGCAATGAGCGATAAGCAATGGGCTGGCATGATGCAGGGTGACGAAGCTTACGCAGGTGCATCTAGCTACTACAAGTTCGTGGATGCAGGTAAGGATATTTTTGGCTACGGCTATATCCAGCCTGTTCATCAGGGGCGTGCGGCAGAGAAGGTTCTTTTCCCTACGTTCCTTTCACAAGGCAAGTATGCCATCTCTAATATGTTCTTTGACACCACTCGTGCACATGTTATTTTAGCAGGCGCAAGACCTATTGATTGTTGCTGTGAAGAGGGTAAAAATCCATCTTTACGTGCAAAATTTAAGGGCAACATGGACGTAAAGAAGATGGAAGAAATTATAAACGAAAAAGGTGCTGAAAACATCGGATTGGTTGTAATGACCATCACTAACAACTCCGCTGGCGGTCAGCCAGTTTCAATGCAAAACATGAGAGAAGTGTCCGAGGTATGTAAAAAATACAACATCCCTCTTGATATTGACGCTGCTCGTTATGCCGAAAACGCTTATTTTGTTAAGAGAGACGAAGAAGAGTGCAAGGATATGTCCATCAAGGAGATTGTTCATAAAATGTTCTCCTATGCAGATATGTGCACAATGTCTGCTAAAAAAGACACCATTGTGAACATGGGCGGTATGATTGGTATTAAGGATGCAGAATCTCCTTTGATTTTGAAAATTAAAGCAAACTGCATTAGCTTTGAAGGCTTTTATACATATGGCGGTTTGAATGGTCGTGACTTAGAAGCGTTAGCTATTGGTTTGTATGAAGGTATCGATGAGAACTATCTGAAGTATAGAATTGGTCAGATGGAATATTTGGCTTCTCGCTTGGATGATGCAGGTATTGCATATCAAGCACCTATCGGAGGACATGGCCCATTCATCGATGCAGCACAGATTTATCCACATATTCCTTACTATGAATTCCCAGGTCAGGTTTTGGCTATCGAATTATATAAGGAAGCTGGAATCCGTACTTGTGATATAGGCTCATACATGTTGGGTAACGACCCTGACACTGGCAAGCAGTTGCATTCAGACAACGAGTTTACTCGTTTAGCAATTCCTCGTCGTGTTTACACTCAGTCTCACATCGACGTTATGGCAGATGCACTGATTGAAGTTAGAGACCGCGCAAAGGAAGTTCGCCATGGCTACAAAATTACTTGGGAGCCACCTATCCTGCGTCACTTCCAAGCATCATTGGCGCCAGTTGAAGATTAATAGAAATCAAAGAAGAACTAATTACATTAAAATCCGTACTTAAATGAAAACTTTACACACTTTTTAAAGCAAAACAAGACTGTCTTAGCAATGTTAATAAATGCAAGCGGCTTTTTCGGTGAAGCCGAAAAAGCCGCTTTTTACATTACCCCCAACCTGATATGATTGAATGGAGGAATAAAGATGGCAATAAAAAAAAGTGATACGGCTAACAATGATGGATTTAATTCTAGGTGGGGTTTTATACTTGCCTGCATCGGTTCTGCTGTTGGTATGGGCAATATCTGGCTGTTTCCAGCACGTGTTTCAGCATATGGTGGTGCAACATTTTTAATACCTTATTTCATATTTGTTGTTCTTATTGGTTCTACTGGTGTAATTGGAGAGATGGCATTTGGTCGTGCTACAGGAATGGGACCTATTGGTGCATTTGGTAAAGCCACCGAAATGCGAAACGGAAACAAAAAACTGGGGGAAACCCTTGGTCTGATTCCCGTTTTAGGATCTCTGGCCCTTGCAATCGGTTATTCTGTAGTTGTAGGATGGATTTTTAAGTATACCTTCGGCGCCTTCACAGGTTCTGTGCTGGCCAATGAAGGGGTGGATGCTTTTGGTGCTTTGTTTGGCGGCACCGCAAGCGCATGGGGCAATAACATCTGGCAAATCATTGGTATGGTGGTTGCACTTGCAATTATGGCACTTGGTATTGGAGGCGGCATCGAAAAAGCCAACAAAGTTATGATGCCATTGTTTTTCCTTATGTTTGTTGGGCTTGCAATTTACATTGCGACACTGCCTGGTGCAGGGGATGGCTATAAATACATATTCGTGTTAAACCCTAAAGGTCTTGCAGACCCATTGGTTTGGATTTACGCACTTGGTCAGGCGTTCTTCTCCCTCTCTATTGCGGGTAACGGTACGTTAATTTACGGCTCTTATCTTAGTAAAGGCGAGGATGTTCCGGCTAGTGCAAAGATGGTGGCAATTTTCGATACAATGGCAGCTATGCTGGCAGCGCTTGTAATTATCCCAGCTATGGCAACCACAGGCGAGCAGCTCTCCAGTGGAGGCCCAGGACTTATGTTTATTTTCTTACCAAACATTTTTAAGGCTATGCCAGGCGGCAGTATCATTATGGTGATCTTCTTCGTTGCGGTATTGTTTGCAGGGGTTTCTTCACTGATCAATTTGTTTGAGGCACCAATTGCAACACTTCAGCAGATGTTTAATTTGAAGCGCAATACAGCAGTTGGAATTATTGGTGTTATTGGCATTGTTGTCGGGTTAAGCATACAGGGCATAGTTTCAAACTGGATGGATATTTGCTCAATTTATATTTGCCCGCTAGGCGCAGCGTTGGCTGGCATTATGTTTTTCTGGGTATGTAAAAAAGAATTTACTTTGGAGCAAGTGAATTTGGCTCGTTTAAAACCAATTGGCAATTGGTTCTATCCAACGGCAAAATATGTATTCTGCGGTGTAACTGTGCTGGTACTTATTGTTGGTGCTGTTTTGGGCGGAATCGGTTGAAATGTAAAAATAAATAAACAAAACAAAGAGGATGCCTTTAGCAGTCTAATAAGGATGTTTACAAAAATCATAGCTATTTAGCACATAGCCAAACGATTATCCATGAATTGCAATCATCTTTTTTAGAGGATTTGATTTTTAAATTTAGAGAAAGCGCTCCACCAAAGTAAATGGTGGGGCGCTTTTTCTAAATTAATAAAAGGCTTACACATATTGAAAATTGAGCCTATGTGTAATTCTAATACCCCTTTAAAGAATACCTTTAGAAGCGTCCTTGTGGTTTTCCAACTGTCTTCTAAGCAAAACATTTACATATTGTGAAAATGAACGATCATCTTTTTCGGCGAGTTCTTTCAGTTTTTCAACAATATCGTTATCTAAAGTCACACTGACTTTTACTTTAAGCGGTTTCACATTTATCACCTCTATTAAATAATAGCAGTATATCCCCCTTAATATTGACTTATACTATAAAGTAGTATAAAGTAGGATTACACAGGAGGTGATAAAACTATGAATACTAGCGCATGCTGTTTTACCGGTCACAGGCATTTACCAGTTAAAAATATTCAAAGAATCCTTATGAACCTTGACCGAGAAATCGAAAAATGTATTGCCGAGGGGGTTACTACCTTTGTTTGCGGAGGGGCTTTAGGCTTTGACCAAATAGCAGCTTCTTTGGTTATTACAAAGAAAGAAATGGGGAAGAAGATTCGTCTGGTATTTGCCCTGCCTTGCAAAAATCAGGAAAAGTTATGGAACACCAAGGAAAAGACATTATATAGAACTTTGTTAAAGGAAGCAGATGATATCATTTATGTTTCAGAGAATTATGACCTCTCTTGCATGAGCAAGCGGAACTGTTATATGGTTGAGTACTCCGCTTATTGTATTTGTGCATTGCTAAACGAAAAGAGCGGAACAGGACAGACCGTACGTTACGCACAGGAGAGAGGGTTAACCGTTATCAACATTGCGGAATGAGTTTTTGGCAACAAATCTCTTTCTTCCGAATCAAATTTTTATAGGACTCAAAATTCTACGGCAAATCTCAAAAACCGAAAACATCCTTATTGCGCCGGGGCTTTTTTAAGGCCTCTTTTTTGTTTTGCCTATTAACTTTCGTCAATTCTCGCACAAAGCATATAAAAGTCACCAAAATTTTTACACTTATTAACATTGTTATTGAAAAACAGAAAAAACATTAGAATTTTTGGTTTTTTTGTAAACTATTGACATTTTATTTTCCCTATGATATTGTTTGTTAGGAAGTGCTAATAAAAGTTAAAGGCGCTTTACAAAAACTTTACAAAGGGAGACAAAATTATGTTGAAAAAATTGAAAATAAGGGAAAAGCTAGTAATGATTTTTGGGTTATTGTTACTTATTACTATTTTTGTACAAGGTGTATTATCTTTTGTTGAGTTAGATGAATCCTATAATTCTACAATTGAAGCTGTTGAAGGGGAATTTGATGCAATAATAAATGCTAGCGTTAATGGTGTTATTGGCGTTTTAGAGGTTAATCATCAAAGGTATCTTGATGGTGAAATTACCCAAAAAGAAGAAATGGAAACGGCAAAAAAGATAGTAAGGGATTCCAGATACAACGATGGAGACGGCTATTTTTGGGCGGATTTAGAAGATGGAACTTGTGTAGTACATATGAGCCCTGAACAAGAGGGTCAAAACCGCTATAACATGCAGGATTTTGAAGGTACATATATGGTACAAAACATTATTAAAGAGGGAAGTAATCCAGATGGAGGATATACAGAATTTTACTTTACTAAAGTAGGAGAAGAAGGGTATTTTAAGAAAAGAAGTTTTACTAAAAAGTTTGAGCCCTATGGGTGGTACATAAGCAGTGCAAATTATTATGACGATATTGAAGAGAGTATAGCCGGATATGAAAAAGATAAGAACTTTGCTTTATTAGGGATTATTGCTTGCGGTATTGTTTTAGGCATTGTTGGTATTCTATTAATGTTTATTATAGCAAATATAATTACAAAACATTTAAACGCTATAACACAACGAATAACACAGATGTGCCAGGGCGATTTGCATTCGCCTGTACCTGAAATAAATACAGGTGATGAGTTGGAAACATTGGCAATGGCTACAAGCCAAACAGTTAGCAATTTAAGTATGGTTATTATGGATATTGACAATTCTATGAAAGAATTTTCCAACGGAAATTTTGTATTGGATGACAACCTTTCGTATATGGGAGATTTAAATGAAATAAGAAGTTCAATTGAAAAATTTGTAGAAAATATTTCTTCTGCATTGTTGCAAATTAACAGTTCCTCAGAACAGGTTGCCTATGGCTCGGACCAACTTTCCGGGGTGTCACAGTCCCTTTCCCAAGGGGCAACACAACAGGCAAGCTCTATAGAAGAACTTTCTAATGTTTTAAGTGAAATTACATTAAAGACAAAAAAGACAGCAGAAAATGCAGCTAATGCAAAACAAATTTCTTTGGATACAGGTGTTGCGGTAAGTAGAAGTCAACAGCAAATGGACGAAATGACAGCGGCAATGGATGAAATAAGTAATACATCCAACGAAATAGGAAAAATTATTAAAAATATTGACGATATAGCGTTCCAAACCAATATACTGGCCCTTAATGCGGCAGTTGAAGCCGCCAGAGCAGGTACGGCAGGGAAGGGATTTGCAGTGGTTGCCGATGAGGTTCGTAACCTTGCGGCTAAATCCGCAGAAAGTGCAAAGAGTACAGCCGCTTTAATAGAAAAAGCCATTAATGCAATTGATAATGGTACAAAAATTGTTGCAAGAACAGCAGAGTCTTTAGACGAAGTTATTTCCGCATCAGAAAAATCTGCCCAAGCGATACAATACATTGCCGACGAAAGTATAGAACAAGAAAAATCGATTGTTAAGGTGAATGTTGGCGTTGAAGAAATTTCAGCCGTGGTGCAAACAAATAGTGCTACTGCCCAAGAAAGTGCGGCAACCAGTGAAGAACTGTCGGGACAAGCTCAGTTACTTAAAGATTTAATTAGCAGATTTAGATTGTTTGAAAAATAAGTTCATCCATTAAATAAATAAAAGCCTTTCTCTTGAAAATTTAAGTTAAGAGGAAGGCTTTTTAAGTGGGTGCTATGCCCTTATTTTGCCAGAGGGTATAGTTTTAATTTTAAAGAAAAAGTAGTAATATTTTACAATGACCAAAAGAATAAGGCTTGCTCTTCCGTAAACATTATGCATCATTAAAAAAGCAATCATCAGCATAATGGAAACAGGGATTAGTATGCAAAGCTTTGTTTTTAAGGTCATGGCACGGCTTTTTTCAAAGCTTTCCAGATGGTGTTTATATATCTTTGTGCCTTTAAACCATTTGTTAAACCTTGCGGAACCTTTAGCAAAACAAAAGGAGGCAAGAAGAAGAAAAGGTGTTGTTGGCAAAATGGGAATAACTACGCCAATAGCACCAATGCCGAAAAACAGAAAGCCTAGCGCAATATATATGTACTTCAAAATTATCATCTCCTAATCTTAGAATGAATTAAATGACTAATTGCTGCAAAAGGATGAACAAACAGCAGTCTTGGGCCTGAAAAAGCCATTACCTGGCGTATCCTTTCTCTCATAACAGGGCTGTAGCAGTGAACTTTGCAATTACTGCAAAAGGTTTTTGTTTCCATAAAGGGACAACTATCAATTCGTTTAAAAGCATAGGCAAGAAGGTTATTGCAATCCTCACATAGAATTTTGCTTTTTCCATGCTTGCTATGGCAATAAATTTCCACCATGCATTGTACCAATTCTTTTTCTTTTTTTACTTTTTCTAAAATATCCATATTATCGGGAAACACTTTTTTAAGTCAATGTTTCTTGGGGAAACACTGATTTAATGTAATGAAAAAATTAATTTGCAAAAAATTAGTCGTTTCATAGCATTTTATTTCATAAAATGCCCTTTACACTCCATTTTATGCCGCTAAAGCTAAATTTATTTTTTCATATTTGAATTAGTCAATGTTTCTTAGCTTAACCTCCCTCTTTGTGCCGAATAAACCCTTGAGGCTATGCCTAGGGTGGATTTTTTGTGGGAAACCAAAAGTATTGTTACATTTTCTGCCTCGTAAAGGGATTTTAAAATTATTCCCTCGTTAAGGCTGTCAAGGTTACTGGTAGGCTCATCTAAAAGCATAAAAGGTGCACCCGAAAGAAAGGCTCTTGCCAGGCCAATACGTTGTTTTTCACCACCTGAAAGCTTGTCGCCCAGTTCCCCTATAGGGGTGTTATAGCCCTGTGGAAGGGTTTCAATAAAATGGTGCAAAGAAGCTTTTTTTGCCGCTTCTTCAACTTCTTTTTCTGTGGAATTTGCCTTTGCAATACGTATATTGTTGCCAATGGTGTCGTTAAATAGATAGGTTTCCTGTGTGCAGTAGCTTTCGTTGGTACGAAGAGAAGAAGTATTTATTTCTTCTATTTCTGTGCCAGAAAGTTTTATACTTCCCGAATTTTTATCCCAAAACCGCATCAATAGCTTTAATAAGGTGGATTTTCCGCATCCGCTTTTACCGTGTATGCCTATAATGTGTCCTGCGGGTATCTCAATAGAAAGATTCTGCAATATTTTTTCATCTCCATACCCAAAGGTAAGGTTTTTGCAGTTAGCGCCATTAAAGCAAATGTCTTTTCCCTCTGTTTGCTCGTTAACCACAGGGGTTTCCTCCAAAAGGGAAAGTACACGCTCTCCGCTGGCTAAAGTATGGGCAAGGTTGTTGGAAAGATTGCTTAAAGCAACCACAGGGCCGAAAGAACTCATAAGAGTTACAGTTGCAAGCAAAGCTTTTTCAAAAGAAAGACTACCTTTTGAAAACTGTGCCATTGCCACAAAAAGCATGATTGCCGTAAATAACAGTATGGCACTATCTGCTACTGCCTTTGAAAAACCCTCCGCTTCTTTCAGCTTTTTTTGTTTTTCCGAAAGATTATCCGTCATACTGCTTATTTCATCAAGGCGGTTTTTAGTTTGCCCGTATTGAATAAGCTCCCCAAGTCCACGCAGACTTTCCAAAAAAGCAGAGTTAAGTTCCCCTACTCCGTTGCGGTATTCCATGCCGTAGTTTTTAATTCGTTTGCCGTTTAAAATAGGAATTACAGCACCTATGAATATGTAGGAAACAGCGGCAATTAAACCTAGTTTAACGGAAAAACTGCCAATAAACAATATATAAAACAGTGACGTTAGTATTCCAATGGCAATAGGTGAAATAGTGTGGGCGTAAAATACCTCCAATAGTTCTATATCTTCTGTAATAATGGAGATTAGGTTGCCTTTGTCACGCCCTTCAAGCTTTGCAGGGCATAAACGGCGTAAAGTGCCAAACACTCTATCCCGTATTGTAGCTAACAGCTTAAAGGCAATATAATGGTTACAGCTTTGTTCCCCGTAACGCAGAAAACCACGCAGTACAGCAAAAAGTATCAGCATAGCAAAAAGGAATTTTAGGCTGAAATAAATATGAAACCCAAGCAGTTTTAGTACAGCACTTGTTCCTAGCACCGTAAGGGAAATTGAACAGAGAAAGCCCAGAACGCCTAATAGTATTGCCGCCGCCATAAAGTGAAGCAGTGGATTAATAAGGCCTATCAGTTTTACCATAATTTGTATTCCGCTTCTACGCATTTAATGCACCTCCTTTGCCGTATTCCTCAAGATGTTTCTGCTGTGAGAAAAGCTTTTTATAAAGAGATTTTTCTGCCATTAGCACATCGTGGGTACCGCTTTGGGCTATTTCCCCATTATTAAGCACATAAATGCAGGCGGAATTTACAACATTTGCAAGGCGGTGAGATATAAGAATGACAGTCTTTGTTTTTGCAAGTTCTTGCACTGCCTCCATAATGTATGCTTCACTTTCGGCATCTATGTTTGAAGTGGCTTCATCAAAAATATAAACAGGGGTGTCGTGAAGTAATGCCCTTGCCAAAGCAAGCCTTTGCCGTTGACCACCAGAAAGGTTACTTCCCTGTTCATCAATATGAGTTTCAAGACCATCTTCATTTTGAATGAAGTCTAAAAAATTTACACGTTGAAGTGCGGTGTAAAGTTCTGCGTCCGTGGCATTGGGCTTTGCCATTTTCAAGTTGTATGCCACGGTGCCTTTAAACAAGTAGCTGTTATGGTTAATTAGCGTAATGGTTTCCATAAGGCTTTTTTCGCTGATGTTTCGTAACTCCTTTTCGCCAAGTTGTATACTGCCCTTGTAATCTTTTAAAGTCCCTTTAAGAAGTGACGCCGTGGTGGATTTTCCGCAACCGCTTTTACCCACCAGAGAAATAAAAGAATTTTTGGGAATTTTGAAGGAAATATTATTTAAAACCATTTTATCTGTTTCGTAGCCGAAGGACACATTCTTAAAGGTTATATCACTATTTTGTATATCCTCTGTGCCTTTTTTGGGCAAAGGGGTGTCCAGAATTTTAAAAATCTTATCTGCCGCCGCCATACCGTTCATGGCAATGTGGAAAAAAGAGCCTAAAAGCCTTAAAGGAATAAAAAAGTCTGCCGATAGTAAAATTACTGCCATTGCACCATATAAATCAATGTTCCCCTTGGAAAATTCCGAAACAGCAAGGATCATGCCTAAAGCCGCACCCCCATAGGCAACTAAATCCATAACAGAAATGGAGTTTAACTGCATACGAAGTACCTTCATGGTAATTTTGCGGAAAGCTTCTGCGTTCTCATTCATTTCGTTGTGCTTCATTTCATCTGCCTGATAAATTTTCAAGGTAGTCATTCCCTGTAAATTTTCTAAAAAGGAATCCCCTAAACCGGTGTATGCGCCCCAATATTTGCTTAATAGCTTTTTTGCAAATTTCTGTACCGCTATAATAGATAAAGGTATGAGTGGCACGCAGAAAAGCAAAACAATAGCCGCCTTAAAGCAGATATTTGCTAACACTAAAAACAGGGTAACGGGAGCTAACAGGCTATAAAAAAGCTGGGGCATATACTGGGAAAAATAAATTTCCAACTGGTTTACACCCTCGGTGCTTATTTGTACTGCCTCAGAGGTGGATATCTTTTCGCTGTAGGCAGTGCCAATTTGGGTAAGTTTAGTATAAATTTTTTCTCGGAGTACTTTCTTCACATTTTGGGAGGACAGGTAAGAAGTTTTTGCAGAAAGAAGATTTCCAAAAAAACGTAGAATGCCGAATATTAGTACAATAACGGCGGTTTTTTGAAAAGTAGATGTGCCAAAATAGCCACCAATAAATGCAGAATTAAACACCTGGCAAATGGAAAGCATTATGACCATATTACAGACAAGGCAAAGCCATTGCAGAAAAACTGTTGCCGCAATATATTTTTTAGCATTGGGTACAAGACCCAAAAGACGTTTGTTGAACATAAAAAATAGCCCTCCTAAATTAAAAGACGGCACGCAAAAAATACTTTCACGCACTACTTAAAATTTAAACGGGCGAGGTTTATGGCAAAACTATAGCATAATGACGGGTTGATGTCAATTTAAAAAAGTATTATTAAAGTTTTAGAGGTGTTGACAAAAGAAACAAGGAATGTTATTTTTAACATAATGTGTTAGCTTAAGATAACTAAATATAGATACTACTAATTCACTGCCTATAGGAAAGGAGATAATGAATGAAGAAAGGTACGGTTTTGGATGGTTTTACGGAAGCGCAGCTAAAATATATTTTAATAATTAGTGCATTGCAGGATTCTGCTGCCACTTTGCCCACGGTGGCAGAAAACATGGGCGTAAAAAAGCCCAGTGCCTGCCGAATGATATATCAGCTGAAGGATATGGGAGTGCTAAAAATAGATGAAACCTGGCAATCCAAAAGGTTTTTTCTTACAGAATTAGGCAATAGTGTTGCGGCAGTGTTGGAGCATCAAAAGTATATGATTTATAGACTGCTTACCCAAACATTGGGTACAAGCACAGAAATTGCACAGCGACAAACCGAAAGACTGATAGGAAAAATAGAACCAGAGGTAGTTACCCTTATGGAGATGAAATTTAACGGTTTCCATGAAGAAGAATGCTGTAAGGAAAATCACTATGATACCGAATGGGAGGACAATCCCACGGAGGGAAGTTATTTTATTCCTTTTAAGATATTAAAAGCCGATAGTGATATGATTTCTATGGGGAATAAGGGTTTTGAGCATCCTTGTATTTTAGTATTCAATAATGATAAACAGGAAGTGATTTTAAAAGCAAAGGATATATTCTATAAATCTATTTTAGGGAAATGCCTTTATGGTAAGTTATGCGCCATGAAGTATAAGAACAGAGAAAGCGGAGTTTTTCAAGAGGTTGAATGTGTAAATTCAACTTATAAACTGCCTTTAAATGAAATGCAATGCAATTATGATGCACAAGGAAGGGTGGTTACAGGGGTAATAAGAATTATGGTGCAGGCCACTGTTGGCGTTTTCCATATGTCAGAAGCCGAGGCGGATTTGGTGTTGAATTTAACTTCTGTTGAAATAAACAGCAAATAAAATATGGGAAAAAATTCAAAAACAATTTGACAATAGAAAAAGAATATGATATAGTTACGCCATAAGTTAGTTTATGCTAACTAAATAAAGTTAAACCTACTTGCTGTTTCCATTATCTAAGATGAAAAAACGGGCGAGGTTTTGCATCTAAGGAGAAACTGATTAATTTTTAATTTACATTAAAACAGTGTTTCCCCAAAAAATACATATTACTGCCGTGAAAAATAGCGGAAAATTCAAGGAATGACCATTGTGTCATTCCTTGAACTGGTTTTACGGGACATTAGCCTAATCTAATGCACGGCAGCAGATGGAAAAGCGAAACAGCATAGTAAGCTTACAAACGTAGAAAAATAGAGGGGGACGTTCTTTGTAAAATGGTTAGCATATGCTAACGCGAAGTAACAAAGGCGACTCTTCAGGCAGAAAAACAAAAGAAACTAGTTATAAGTTTATAAGGGCCGATGGGGTTAAACCGCTTATGCAGTTAAAGCGTTTCGGTCTTTTTATAAAAAATGTAAAAGAAGGGAAGTGAGGAAGAAAAACAAAAAAATAAGGCAGAAACCGGTTTTTGCCCTGCAAAGGACGTCAAATTATAACTGAATGTGTTTTACTACAAAAGGAGGAAAAGATTATGAAAAAATTTATGAAAAAAGTAGCAGGTTTAGGTATGGCGGCAGTAATGGCATTGAGCATGAGTGCAATGGCTTTTGCACAGGATGCACCAGGCTATGTAACATTTTTTAAAAGCGGAAGCGCAACAGAAGTTTCTATGACCCAAAATACAATCGGAAGCTATGCCAGCAAGGTTCAGGTAGTTGATGGGGAGGACGTTAACTACGTGTACACCATTAATCTTCAGTCCTTTACAATGACAAAAATGGGAATTTCAGGGGAAGGTCAGATGACAGGCATTGTATTAGGTTCAGCTGCACAGGCTGATGGAATTACCGCAGTATTAGCTGATGATTTGCAAACTTTAGTAGTAACTGTACCAGCCGACCTTGTAGATAGTAACGGCAATTCTGCAACATACGCTGCAGAGGCACAGGCCGAGGTTGAACTTTTCTGGGGAATAACATTTGATATGCCTTCTTCAATTAACCTTGCAATTACAAATTCACAGTTAACATATTCAGAATAGTTCATTTTTAATTGTTTTAATTAAGAAAATTAAGAGAGCCGAGGGCTTTACGGCTTTAGGCTCTCTTTTTTAAAAGAAACATACATAAAAGGTTCAACTGAATTATTAAAAAACAAAAGGTTCGTTAGGGGAATTGGTATATTAAACAAGGGAGTGGACTGAGTTGAAATATAAAAAGTATTTGACCATGTTTTTGGCAGGCACATTGGCAGTAAGTTCTGTACCTACCAATGCATTTGCAGATACCTCGGGTCAGCAGGTAGAACAACAGCAGGATAGTACAGAAGAAACAGGCGCAACAGAGGAAACGGGAACAACAGAGGGAACAACAGAGGGAACGACAGAAGAAACAGGAACGACAGAAGAAACGGAAACGACAGAAGAAACGGGAACAACAGAAGAAACAGGAGCAACAGAAGAAACAGGAGCAACAGAAGAAACAGGAGCAACAGAAGAAACAGGAGCAACAGAAGAAACAGGAGCAACAGAAGAAACAGGCACAACAGAAGAAACAGGCACAACAGAAGAAACGGGAACAACTGAAGAAGCGGAAAATACGGAAGAAACCGAGAATATAGAAGAAACAGCCGCAAGTGAAGAAATTACGGAGGGGGAGGATTTGCTGCTAAGTAGTTTAATGGGAACGGCGGCAGTTACGGTAGCGTCACCTACTATTTCAACCTACTTTGGCAGTTTAACAACCCAAACTCACTATGTAAACGATGCAACGGTAAGTGTTGAAATAGCTGTGCCAGAAGATACAACCGTATATTATACATTAGATGGCACAGACCCAATAGAAAGTGAAACCAAACAGCTTTACAGTGGCGTATTTACAGTGAGTGCGTCAAGCACGGAGGCAGAAACTATACCAATTAAAGCGGTGGCATCACAGGAGGTAGCAGAGGATGAAACCACCACCACGGTGTATTCCCAAGTGGTTTCTGAAGAAGTAGACTTTATTGCAGAGGTGAATGTAGCAGAGCCTACCATTACAACCTACGACAGCAGCGGAACTACCCAGGAAAGCTATTCCTATATCTCTGCCGTTACGGTTGAAATGGATGCGCCTGTTACCTCAGAAATATTTTTCACAACAGATGGCACAGACCCTATTGAGAGTAGCACAAAACAGCTTTATGAGGGCTCTTTTAATGTGGCCATTCCAACTGCACAGTATATGACGGGAGGAACTAAAGCTATTAAGGCGGTAGCAAGAACAGGCGTTGAAGGAACAGACGGGGAAATTACTTATGTGTATTCTGATGTAGTGGATACGGAAGTGGTGTTTAGGGCCTATGTAGCACTATCTAATCCAACTATAACAGCAACGCAACAAATAAGCGGAATCAGTTTAGCTACATCCTCTATGTCCAAAGCAATGTCGGGTATCGCAAATAATGAAACGGTTGTTATAGGAATTACCCATACCAATGCTGGAACAACCAGAGTGTTGTATACCTTGGACGGGACGGATCCAAGAACAAGTGAAACGGCAATAGAGTATCAAGATGAATTTGAAGTAAAGGCAAGCAGTTTAGCAGCTGAAAGTGTTGTGCTTAGAGTGACGGTGGAAGTCTTAGACGGTACAGAAAAAACATACTCATCACCAAGAAAGCTGACAATGAGCTTTTTACAAGAAACAATTGTTGCCCCTGAATTTTCCTTAACAGCACTGGAAGATGGTGAGACAAAATATTCTAACTCTTCAGAGGTTACAGCAACCATTTCTAATTATGATTCGAGCTTAGGGTACGTTTATACCTTGGACGGAACTGACCCAACCTTGGAAAGCAGTCCGTATGACAGTAGCACAGGAATAACCAGAATTAAAGCACCATCTTCTGCAGGCGGCAAGGTTGAAATAAAAGTTGCTGCAGTAAAGGACGGTAAATATTTATCTGATATTACTAGCAAGGAAATCTATTTTAAACCAGCCGATGACTTGGTGCTTACACAGGGCAATTACATTGCAGATTTTGTTAATGTAAGTGCTTCAATCGATACCAAGGATGTAGAACTGAACGTGGCGGAAGAGGGGAAGATGAGCCTTACAATCCGTTTTCGTGAAAAAAATACGACATATGATTCTTATATATTTAAGGCGGCAACATTGGTGGATGATGAGGGAAAAGAGACACCTCTTACCTTTGAAGAGCCAGCAGAAGGGGCAACCTATGTATATTCTGGGGTGAAGACCTATGCTATAAAAACAGTGACTGTACCGTATAATTCCTTTTCTGAGGATGTTACACTGAAATTCCAAAACAGCAGTGATTCATGGGCAAGCTATGTGCTGACCCTAAATTCTCAACCAAAGCTGGCATCGGAAAAAACCATAGACAATTCCGTTATGGGGTATTCCCTCTCTGCTGAGCCTAGTGAGTTAACTTATGATGGTTACAGACAGTGTTTTGGTACAATTGATATAAATTTAGACAGCCAGGGTTATTCGGTTACAAGACCTATGGTGTATTATTATACCACCGACGATACAGAGGAAATAGATTTTAATTCAAGGTCGACGGATTATTCTAGTATAAACAGTTTGAGAGTTACAGGAAATTATGGACAATATGATGAATCTTATAATATGATATACCCCACAAGTGACGACCCCCATACCCTTAATATAAGGGTTAAAGGTTATGTAGAGGGTTTAGGATGGACAGATGAAATTTCAATTCCCATGAAGTTTAATGCAAAGGCTTTGAAGAATGATATTCAGGATGCAAATGGTTCGGGTGCATTTTTAACTACAAAGGCCACGTTTTCTAACGGCACGACTAGCCCGAACTATACTATCTCTTATGACACGGTGTTTAAGGTGGATACCGTTACAGATGAAACAGCAATAAGCCAGTATGCAGACTTAATTTCACAGGTGAATGCAGACCATGGCAGCAGCAACATGAGGGTACTAAATGTTGTTCTTGAAACACCTACTGGTGATAAAGTAAAGGTTTTAGATGCTACAGGAGAGTTTAAGGACAGCAATATTGCAATACCAGGTACAGATGGGTTTAAGGTGGAAACCGTATCTCTTTACAGAATTACAGAAAATGGAACAAAGGCTGAGTTGGTAAAGCTAGCTGCGGGAAGTACTGAAATTGGTTACGGCGTATATCAAATACTGGATGACTACCCTGGTGGCGTTTATGTGGTGGTCGCAGGAGAAAATGAGGATATGCCAACAATGGCAAGCGGTTACTATTTAGCTACAGCAAAGCTGAAAGACATTGATAATAAATATAAAGACAATGAATATGCAGATATTTATGACAGCAGTTATAATAAAGGAAATTCTGTGATGAATATTAAAACCTATTCAAAATATATTTATCTTCCACTTACCAGCAAGGACGGAGAATATGTAAAGGATTTTTACTACTACGATTATGTAAATAGCAAGTATGTTCAGGCAACGGCAGAAGAAACTTACACTGTTGACGGTGAAAAGTATGTAAAGCTTGCAAAAATTCCTATTACCACAAAAAAAGCATACTTAAATGTATACTTTACGACATCAAACGGGAAAACGCAGTACGGAACAGTTGAAATGGATTACAGCAGTGCGGCTGCGACAACAGGTATTTATACCCAAGCACCTGATATGACTACTGCAACAGGGGCTGACTCTTACGTTAATACGGGGAAAGCAACGGTTTCTCTTTCTACTTCTTCTGAAAATGCAAAAATATACTATACCTGTACCAGCGGAACAACAGGAACAGACCCAGATACATCCAATTCAAACCAACTTTACTCAGGTTCATTTGAATTATCTACAGAAAACACAGAGGGAGAAATGTTTACAATTAAAGCTGTTACGGTAAAAAGCGGTTTTATAACCTCGGATGTTAAGGAATATACCATTACCTTCCAAAAAGAAGGTATGGCGGCAGTTACGGCTGAAAAACCTGTTATTTTTGCAAAATACAAAAGCGGTGATACAGCTGAGAACGGTATTTATAATATTACAATAACAAGCCAAACGGAGGGTACAACAGTTTATTATACCACGGATGGCTCGCAGCCTTCTTCCAAGAATGGAACTTTGTATACAGGAAAATTCAGTGCTCCTGCCCTTACAAACGGTTCTGCAACAGTAATAAAGGCAATTGCCATAGGAGAAGATGTAAATGCTTCTGAAATTGCCCAAGCAACCATTGCGTTCTCAGCTGATTGGTGGGATAACCTTGAAGCAGGCACAAGCTATGAAGTGCCTATTAAAATGCTGAATTTTAGTAACAATAGCTTGCTTTCCATGGGAAATGGAGCATTAACAGGAAAGTCTACATTAACTATTGATGCAGACGGTAATAAATTTTTAACTGTGCCGTTCCAAAGAATTGACATGGGTGGTATAGCAGGTTATTTAGTAAACTTATGGTATTTTGAAAGTGAAGACATTGCTATAGCAAGTACATGGAAAGACAACCTTACAAATGGTACATATGAATATACGGCTGGCGGAAAAATTGAAAATGTAACGATACCTTTATTTAATAGCAACGAAAAGGTAACGGTGGGCATTGAAGCGGATTACGAGGCTATGGGCAGGCAAAGAGCCACTTTATCTTTAGATTACTCTGATGTAATTGAAGCAGTTACAGGGGTTGAAGTTGAAGACGAAAAGCAAGTAGACACGCCTATAATAGATTCAGTATTGAATGCAGCTGGAGACGCTATGCTTGTTACAATTTCAATGCCTACGGCAGGGGAGGTGCTAGACGCTGACATTTATTGTGTGGTAAGCGGAAGCGATGAGGCAACCGTTGAACATAAAGAGGAAAATAAATATACAGGTGAAATTACAATTACAAAGGAACAGGCGGCGGCATTGGGCGGTACAGAGGATACAGTCAATGTATTTGCAGTGGCTGTTAAGGAGGGTTATGCAGACTCCTTAGTTAATGTTAAAAAGCTTACCTTTGACACAAGTACTTCAGGTGGAAACACAGGTGGTGTAGTGGATGACGGCGAAATAGACGTAACAAAGGACGGCAAGTATTGGGTGAATATTGACCTTTATAAGGCAAGCGATGACGAGCCATCTATGGGAAATGTTGCCTTCGACAATAACAGACAGGCACTTATTATTACAAGCGGCGGAGAGTCGGTAATTCAGATGGGTTCAAACCCTGTTAGAATAGACCCTTATTATTCAGGTATGCAGGAGTTCCAATATAGAAATGCACAGGGTATATATCAGCTTGCTACTGCGGTGGAAACACAAGAAATTAAAACCACCTATAACGGCAATGAGTACACCTTCGACTATCTTAAGAAGTTCCAGTTTACTTTGCCAAACGTGACAGAGGAATTTATTGACGTAAAGGTAAAAGTACCATATACCATAATGGATTCAGCTGTAGGCAATGGTGCAATTGATGCACGGCTTAAAATAGACTGGAGTAGTCTTACAGCGGGAGCGGCAACAGACGAACTTCACACTAATTCTTCGGCTTCAGAAGGCTCCGTATCTATTGAAAGTGATGCGGTGGATGCTACAGATGCTGTAACAGGAATTCGCCTTTTAGCCCCAGAAAACGTGTTGCTTAGTGGTGCAGCCCTTAAAGCGGATGAAATATTAGAAGGCAAAGAGTATGAAAATGCGGAAAAAGCTTTAGGGGAAGGCATAGACAAATTTATGCTTTACAACATACTTGCCACCGTTAATGGGGAAGCGATTACCCCTAGTGCCAGTGTGGAGTTATTTATTCCAATTCCTACAGAGTTTGAAGAGGGAAAAGTTGCTCTTTATAGAATTAATGATGACGGGACAAAGACCCTTGTTGTTGGAGAGGTAGAGCATGGAGTTCGGGCAATGGCTGTAGGCACAACAGAGCCTAGATTCTATGTTGTTAAAACAGATAAACTTGGTATGTTCGCCTTGGTTGAAACAGAGGAGGCTATGGATATTGCACAGCCTACCCTTGAAGTGGTGGAGGAAGAAATATTTAGTGATATTTCTGACCATTGGGCAAAGGATTACATAAAAAAGGCAGTAGCACAGGGACTTTTTAGCGGAATAAGTGATACAGAATTTGGACCTGACCTTAAAATGACAAGAGGAATGTTTGTAACGGTTCTTGGCAGAATTGAAGGAGTTAATGAAAAAGCCTACAGAGGAAATAAATTCAGCGATGTGAAGGACGAAAATTATTTCTCATCCTATGTAATTTGGGCAGCAGAAAAGGGTATTGTAAGCGGTATGGAGGATGGAACTTTTGCGCCAAACGCCGATGTAACCAGAGAACAAATGGCATTTATGCTTGCTAAATATGCCGAAATTAAAGGCATTGAACTTAAACACAGCACAAAGGCAGATTTTACTGACATTGGAGCAGTAAGCAATTGGTCACAGGCAAGTGTAAAAACCCTTGCACAGGCAGGTGTTATAAGCGGACGTGAAAACGGAAGTTTTGCGCCACAGGAAACAGCCTCAAGGGCAGACGTTGCGGCTATGCTTGTAAGGTTTATGGAGGAATACATGCCCTCTCAGCAAGCTGAAACAACAGATGAAAATTTAACGCTTTAATTCAGCTACAAAACCATTAATATATAATTCTAACAACAGGCCGAGCCCTTCTATTAGAAGGGCTGTCTGTCTGTATTGAAAACGGAGGAAAAATAATGAAAAAATTAAGCCTTAAAAAAGGTGTTTGTGTAATTATGGCAGTTATGGCTTGTTGTTTTACCCAAGTAAATGCCTTTGCTTTAAGCGATGGGGTTTATACGGCAAATACCCTAACCTACTATCTTAACCCAGACACAGGAAAAACCGATGATGGCGGAACAGGGAATGCAGAAATTGGCGAAGGTATGTGCAGAAGTGCCGTGTATGAAAAAGCCCTCGTTGAACAGCAGAATGGTAAGACGTGGATAACCCTAAGAATACTTTTATACAGTAATCTTTCTAATGCAAGAATTTATACACAGGATTCACCTAAGGGAGGCTATACAGAGGTAAAGTATTCCCTTATGACAGAAAATTCAGCTAACGACAGCGGAGATTTTCGTTTTGCAGCCCCTTCGGCAGACTGTTATATTAAAACTAAAATGTACGTTGCACCTATGGGCAGAGACGTATGTTTCTACTGGAAATTAGATACTGCAACAGCCCAAAGCGGTAATGCAGATTTCATAAAAACCATAAAAACAGGCACAACATCCAAAGAGGAAGGCTTTACAGATGTTTCTTCCCATTGGGCAAAAACAGACATTGAAAGCGTTGTTGCTAAAAAACTTTTTAGCGGCACAACGGATACTACATTTAGCCCCGATACAGCTATGTCCAGAGGCATGTTTGTAACCGTGTTAGGCAGACTTAGCGGAGAGGACGTTTCAGCTTACAGCAGTGCTAAGTTTACAGATGTAAATTCAACCCAGTATTATGCAAAGTATATTGGGTGGGCAAATGCAAAGGGGCTGGTTTCGGGTATAAGCGAAACCGCCTTTAACCCAGATGCACCAGTAACTTGCGAGCAGGCGGCGGCTATTATGGTAAAATATGCCCAAAAACAGGGAATTACCCTTAAAACAGATGGTGCAGCACCAGCAATGGAGAAAGTAAGCAATTGGGCTAAGGATAGCGTGGAACAGGCAGGCAAGGCAGGGCTTATTTCAAGCCAAAACACCAATGGCTATCAATTTACTTCATCAGCCACCAGAGCCGATGTTGCTTCTATTATAATGAACTATGTAAATGGTTACGCTAAATGAAAAGAAGGTTTCAGCTTTTAGCGTAGAAAGGGGTAATAAAAATGAAAAAAATAAAAGGAAAATTGTCCTTTATGATGTTTTTACTTTGCGCACTTATGGCATTTGCCTTCACAGGCTGTGTTGACCAAAGCGGAGGGAAAGCCCAAGTGTCAGCAGTGGTAGAAGACAATACTACAACGGTAGAAAAAGTCGCAAAGGAAAAAACCACAGAAAAAATATCAGAAACAGCGCAGAAAGCAGAAGAAAAAACAGAAGAGGAAATAGAGAGCAAGGAAAAGCAAGAGCCCATAGAGGAAAAAACCACTGACAAAGTGGAGGAAGAAGGAAAAACGGCACAGACTGAAACAGCCGTAAAAGACCAAGTTGTAGAGCAACCACAACCAAAGGCAGAAACCCGCATTATAGCTACTTCTGCGGCTACTTGCGAAATTATGAATAGACTGGGTATAGACCTTGTAGGCGTTCCAACCACCACCGTTTCCACCATAGCCTCCCGTTATGACGGGGTAACACGGATAGGTACACCTATGGCACCCGATATGGAGATAATTAAAACCTTGAAACCTACCGATGTAATAGGGCCAAATACCCTTGAGGAGGATTTGAAAATTAAATATGATAACATAGGGGTAAATTCAACTTTTTTGGATTTAAAAAGTGTAAAAGGTTTATATGATAGCATTACCCTTGTGGGTAATAAATATGGGAAAGAAGAAGAGGCAAAGACATTGGTGGCAGATTACAATACCTTTATGGATAACTACAAGGCAAAGCATGTTGTTACACAAAAGCCTAAGGTGCTGGTGCTGATGGGGCTTCCAGGAAGTTATCTTGTGGCAACCAATAAATCCTACGCAGGGTCACTGGTGGAACTTGCGGGTGGAGTAAACGTATTCCCAAGCGATGAAAAGGACTTCCTTAATGTTAACCCAGAGGAAATGTTAAGTACAGACCCCGATATTATAATAAGAACCGCCCACGGACTGCCTAAAGAGGCACTTAAAATGTTTGCCAAGGAATTTTCTGAAAACGACATTTGGAAACACTTTAGGGCGGTAGAAGAAGGCAAGGTTTACGATGTGGATTATATGATTTTTGGTATGAGTGCGACTTTTGACTATCCACAGGCACTTTCAGACTTAGAGCCTATGCTTTATGGAGATTAATATGAATAAAAAAAGAATTTTATGTTTTGGCATTTTAATTCCTATGCTTTTGGGAATTTTCTTTTTGTCCGTTAATATGGGAAGCATTAAGGTAACTTATGGAGAACTTTTTAGAGGTCTTTTTGTAGAATATAACGAAAATGTGGCCACTATTTACGATTTAAGGTTTCCACGAATTATAATTGCTATGGTGTCGGGGGCTGGGTTAGCAGTTTCTGGTGTGCTTTTTCAGGCGGTGCTTAAAAACCCATTGGCAGACCCAGGCATTATTGGAATTTCTGCAGGAGCAGGCTTTATTTCTGTGCTGATTGTGGCCTTTTTTCCAACGTGGTATTTCTTTACCCCGCTGTTTTCTTTTTTAGGTGGAATACTTGCCTGTGTTTTGGTGTATTCCCTTTCATGGAAGTCTGGATTTTCACCCCTTAGAATAATTCTTGTAGGGGTTGCCGTAAATGCAGTTTTCACAGGGCTTATGCAGGCGTTTGGCTCTATGAGCGGTCAAGATTATTCTGGTGCGGCAGCAATAGTGAATGCAAATATCTCTATGAAAACATGGAAAGATGTAAAACTTTTAACAGGCTACGTGGTGTTGGGGCTGATCCTTTCACTGGTGGTTGCTGGCAGATGCAACATTCTTGCCCTGGAGGATAAAACCATCAGAAGTTTAGGTATTAATGTGAATGGTGTAAGGGCAGTAGTTTCTGTAATAGCTGTACTGCTTGCCTCTATTACAACGGCTGTGGTGGGAACAGTTAGCTTTATAGGCTTAATTGTACCCCACATAGGGCGGCTGATGGTTGGCAGTGACCATAAATATTTAATTCCATTTTCTATGCTTTTGGGTGCATTTATTATGCTTTTGGCAGACACCGTTGGCAGGCTTATTGCCTATCCATACGAAGTTTCGGCAGCAATTATTATGGCTGTCATCGGTGGGCCATTCTTTATTATACTGCTGAAAAGGAGTGACCAAACTTATGGAGGTTAAAGAACTGGAATTTTCTTATGGCAAAGAAAAGGTGCTCAATAATATTTCGTTTAAAATACCAAGGGGAAAAATAACAACCCTAATTGGTGCAAACGGCTGTGGAAAATCTACCTTATTTAATGTAATGACAAAAAATTTAAGGGTACATAAGGGTGGCGTATTCCTTGATGGGAAAAATATTAGTGAAATTCCGCTGAAACAATTTGCAAAGCATGTTGCCATCGTACACCAATATAATGTTGCGCCTAACGATTTAACCGTTGGGAAACTAATAGGCTACGGCAGAATTGCCCATGGCGGCTTTTATAAAAAGAATAAAGATGAGGACGAAAAGCTAATTCAGTGGGCAATGGAAATAACCAACGTGGTGGAATTTAAGGATAGGCAAATTTCCGATTTATCGGGTGGACAAAAGCAAAGGGTGTGGATAGCCATGGCGTTGGCACAAAACACTAAAATACTGTTTTTAGATGAACCCACAACCTATTTGGATATTCGCTATCAAATTGAAATATTAAAACTGATTAAGCGTTTAAACAAGGAGTTTGGCATTACAATTATTACCGTACTGCATGACATTAACCAGGCAATTCATTATAGCGATGAAATAATAGCCATGAAAGACGGCAAAATAATAGCACAAGGAGCACCCAAAGATGTGGTGACAGGAAAAGCTATAAAAGAAGTGTATGATATTGATTTGAAGATAGGAAAAGTGGACGGTAGCAGTTTTGTGCTTACGGTTTAATGGAATACATGTTTATCACTAAGTGGCAAGGTGGATACGAATTTATTTTCAACAGAATGTAAAAAAGACAGTGTCTGAAGGTTTTTAAACTTGCCTTGAGACACTGTTTTTTTAATACCTGTAACTAATGGAAACACCAAAATATTTCAGTGTTTCCTTAATTATATCTAAGCAAATTAGTTGTTAATTAATTCACCTTGCAATAGCAAGTTTCTTACTGCTGTTAATGCTTCGGCTTGGGTTAATGTATCTTTTGGAGCTAATACACCGTTTCCATTGCCGTTAAAAATTTTAGCATTTACAACTCTGGTTACAGCTTCATCGGGTTCAAAATTGGTATAATCAATAAGCACCAGTCTTGAAGCCATGTCGTTCACTGTTTCTTCTGCCCAATGACCTTCAACAGAGGCTACAGTAATAGGGTTAGAAATTACAGAGTAAGCTGAATTTGTTAAACTGTTTAGTTTAGCATAATACTTGCCACTTTTTTAAACACTACAGTTGGCACATGAGAGTATGTACCATCTGCATTAAACACAACGCCTGTTGTAATTTTACTTGGGTCAACATTTGCAGGGATTTCAATTATTCTTTCAACATAGTTGGAGAATTGACTTACAGTTGTTTCTCTTGTAACACCGTCTGTGCCTGTAGCTTTTGCAACTATTTCAAATTCCACAGGAGGTGCAACAAATACGTGTTCCTGGCTTTTAGCAATCTGGTTATATTTGGCTAATACATCAGCTGATACTTCTTTAATTCTTACTTCAACTTCAATATCTTTTAATTGGTCTGAATTTACAGTCAAAATGTCTGCCACTTTTTCAATTGTAATTTCAGCCGCTGGAAGTACATACTCCACGTTGTCCTTAGTTATGGAAACTTTAAAAGCGTCATCTTCCAGTTGTTTTATAATATCTCCTGTTAAACCAGTTGGGGCAGATTGGTTTTGATTAGGGGCTACGTTGTTTGTAATGCCCATTTCAGTAAAATTATCCAATTCCAAACCAGTTCCTAAGGTAGTTAAATTAGTAGTTCCTGTTTTTGCATAGCTTACTTTTACGTTTGTATCCGAATAGTTAATAGGTTTATCTAAAGTAAGTGTAATATTTGAACCCGATATACTAGCCGAAGTTACAGCAGGGTTTGATGCAACTCCGCTTACTGTAAAAGCTGACGGGTCTGCAATATTACCTGTAAGGGTTGTATTCATAGTGATTGAAATATGGGTAGTGTCTGTTGTGGAAGCACTGCCAGCCATCATAAAGATAGTAGAAGCCGCTGCTGTGAAGTATATGTATCCGCATCTATCCACATAGGAACCCCAAGGTGTATAAGTTCCTGTGCTGAACTTAGCCAGGCTGTTCCGTCAAAAACAAATTTTTCAATTGTTTTGTAAGAAGTTGATACATATAAGTAACCATCCTCTCCAAAGGTAACCCAGTATGGGTTACTTACACCCGTTATAAAATCACTAACCTGTGCGTCGGGCGCCATTTTTATAACCTTATTGTGGAGGTCGGAAACATATAGATTATCATTTTCATCAATTGCCATGCCTATTAAAGAAGAGGTACCAAGTCCTGTTACAAATTCAGAAAAATTACCGCCATTTACAAGTTTGTTTTTTAAAATTCATTTTTTACCTCCTTTTAGTTTAAAATGTGTATTTTTCAAGGACAATATTTCTTTGGTAGATTTATTACAATTTTCTTAAGATATAGTAAATAATACCATTAAATGATTGTTGGTATTATAATTTTTTATAAAATAACCAAATAAAATTCCTATTATTTGCAAATCTATTATATAATAAAAAAATGGAAATATATTATAAACATGGAGGGGATACAATGAAAGTTATGTTAATTAATGGAAGTCCTCATAAAAACGGATGTTGCTTTACCGCTTTAGAGGAAATTAGTGGTGTTTTAAAGAACAATGGAATTGAGAGCCAGTGGGTATGGGTTGGAAACAAGCCAGTTTCAGGGTGCATTGGCTGTGCTTCTTGCAGAACTACAGGCAAGTGCATATTTGGTGAGGATAGTGTAAATGAAGCCGTTGAGCAGTTTAAAGAGTGTGACGGACTTATTATTGCATCCCCTGTTCACTATGCAAGTGCAAGCGGAGCAATTACATCCTTTATGGACAGATTTTTCTATTCTTGCAATAAAGCGGATATGAAGCTGAAATTTGGGGCAAGTGTAGTGTCTTGCAGACGTGGTGGAGCAACTGCTGCCTTTGACCAGCTAAATAAATATTTTACAATTTGCCAAATGCCCATAGTGTCCTCTTCCTATTGGAATCAGGTGCATGGCAATACCCCTGAAGAAGTGAAACAAGATTTAGAGGGAATGCAAACAATGCGCGTACTGGCAAATAATATGGCTTTTTTAATAAAATCCATTAAACTTGCCAAAGAAAACGGATTGGCGTTGCCTGTTGAAGAGGAAAAGATAATGACTAATTTCATTAGATAAAGGCTGATTAATTCAAATTTACAAAGGACGGTGATAATATGAAGACCTTTAAAATTATACCAAGTATTGAAATTTACCCAAAGGCTGCGGATTTTTCATCCGCCTTTAATTTTACCAATAAAGATTTAGTTTTTATAAGTGGCAGTGTATATAGAAAGCATTTTGAAAACGCATTTAAGGATGCTAAAATTATTTTCCATTCAGATTACGGCAAGGGAGAGCCTTCCAATCATTTGGTGGATGCCATTTTGGCGGATATTTTTTTAGCGGATTATACCAGGGTTATTGCCATTGGCGGAGGCACTATTATAGATGTTGCAAAGCTTTTAGCACTTAAAGAAGTACAGCCTGTTGTAGATTTATTCGACAAAATTCTGCCTGCCCAAAAGGAACGTGAACTCATTTTAGTTCCAACGACCTGTGGAACTGGCAGTGAAGTAACCAATGTCTCAATTTTGGAAATAGTGGAAAGAAAAACAAAATTGGGCTTGGCTGTAGATGCTTTGTTTGCAGATAATGCAGTGCTTATTCCTGAATTAATTTCCGATTTGCCTTTTTCTGTGTTTGCAACAAGCTCAATAGATGCATTTATTCATGCAATAGAATCTTACGTTTCACCTAAGGCAACGCCTTTTTCACAAATGTACTCAAAAACCGCAATGGAAATGATTATTGGGGGTTATAAAAAAATTGTCGAAAACGGAAAAGAATATTTTAAGGAACTAAGTGAGGATTTTCTTCTTGCCAGTTGTTATGGTGGAATTGCCTTTGGGAATGCAGGCACAGGCCCTGTTCATGCAATGAGCTATCCGTTAAGCGGAGCATACCATGTGGCACACGGAGAATCCAATTATGTTTTTTTTACCACAGTTTTTAAAAACTATCAAGCCCTAGAACCAAATGGAAAAATTGCGGAACTAAATTCATTTTTAGCTAAAATACTAGGATGTGAAGGTGACGCTGTTTATACACAGCTGGAGTTGATTTTTGGAAAGATTATACAAAAAAACTCTCTTTCTTTCTATGGTGTAAAGAAGGAAGAGTTACAGGAGTTTGCAGCCAATGTAATGGAAAAGCAGACCCGTTTAATGGCAAATTCCTACGTTCCACTAACTTATGAACAGGTATTGGAAATGTTTGAAGAGGTATATTAATAAACCAATTTACATATTTGTATTATTCCTATATGACGGCGAGTTAAGGAGGATGCTATTATGTTAGAACATGTTGCAATTTGGACAAGAAATTTGGAAGAAATGAAGGATTTTTATTGCGGTTTCTTTAACGGTAAAGCAGGGGAAAAATATGAAAGCAGTTCAGAATTCCACGCTGGGTTTGAGTCCTATTTTTTAACCTTTGAAGAGGGAAGCCGTCTTGAATTAATGAAAATGGTGACTATCCCCGATGGAATTAATTCAAATGGGCATGAAGCAATAGGCCTTACCCATATTGCTTTTTCGCTAAACACAATTGAAGAGGTTCATGCCCTAGCACAAAAAGCACATAATGAAGGGTGTACTGTTGTTCTTGAACCTCATAAAACAGGGGACGGATACTATGAAGCTTGCATTTTAGACCCCGATGGCAATAGGGTAGAGGTTACTGTGCTGCCATAAATTTAAAGCAAAAGCCGTCATATTATTGAAATTAAATAATATGACGGCTTTTTAGTTCTTAAAAGTAGTGAAACTTGGCTTATGGAAGTGCAATTACAGTATCAAACAAATCTTTGTTAGCCTCAATATCGCTAGGTGAGGCAAAAACAACATAGTTAAGGTCGTTATTAAGTTTTTCCAAATAATCGGCATAAGTTAATACATCTTCAAGGGAGGTTTCCTTTATTTCATTCAAATAATCAATTTTATCTTGGGTAGTATAACCTATACTCTGTAGTGTTAAAGTGTTTAAAGCACTTTTTAATTCGCCCACGTTTTGGGTAGCAGTACCATAGGCCGCTAATTTGTAGGTATCCAAAACGTCCTGCGTAAGATTGGCGGATAGGCTTTCTAAAAATTCATGGGTGCTGATAATTGTGTCTAATGATGAAGCATATGTGTTATCCCGATAGGTATATACCATATAATTATTTTCATCAAAATTAGCACCAACACCATATGCACCGCCCTTTAAGCGTATTTCAGGTATTAGCATAAGGTTATCTAAAACATTGGAAATAACGCCATTTTTACCGCTAATTGGTACATCGTTTGATAGTAAAGGTGCATTTACAACTAAGTATTGCACTGTTAAGCCAGTGGTATAGGCTTCCCTTTTAGCAGGTGTTGGCAAGGTGTAAACTGCTTTTGGGTAGGAAATTGAAGGCAGTTTCTGGGTAAGGGTAGCCATAGATGCTATAAATTTATCTTTGGCAGTTGAATTTCCTGCTAACATTATAGTTAAATTATTTTTGTTAAAGGCTTTTGTACATATAGACTCAATTTTATTGGCCACATCAGTAGGATTTGTTTCAAGCTTTTTTTCTAAAGATATAACAAAATTATAATAATCCAGCCCCTCTAAGTAATCTACATATTTGTAGCATGGGTTGGAATAAGCCTTGGCACGGGTAAAAGCAAGGTAAATTGGTTCTGCAAATGAATTTTGATAACGGTTTTTAATGTTTGAAATGGCTCTGTCATAGTAGGTGGAAACATCTTCAACCTTGGAGTTTAACAAAACATCTGAAACTAAATCAAGGGAATGAGTAAATTCGTCTTGAAAACCATAATATGCTACATTAAAAACAGGGTGGGCAGAAGTTTCCTCTTTATTATCTGGGAGCACCAGTATCTGCGCTGAGGCGTTGTAAGTTGTAAACAACATTTCATTTAATATTTGGTTTTCTGTTCGATTATCTGTAGCCATTCCATTTTCAAGCATTTCGCCAAAAAATTTCAAATATAAAAGCTCCTCTGGTGTTAAATGGCTTAAATCAAAATCTATATTTACGGCACTTACAGCGTCTACATCTGCATTAGCGTGCATAAGTTTTACGCCGGATACGGTGGTTTCGGTTACAGCCGGGTCTTTTATCTCCGCTTCAATTTCACTTAAACTTACTGCTTGAAGAGAACTTATAACTTCTTTAGATACGTCCTGATTGTTCCAAATATTAAAGTCATTTGTTTTCTTAACCAATGCTTTTATTTCTTCTGGTGTCATAGAGGCTTTTTTATTGGCAAGGAAGGTTGCTGTTTCTTCCTGTAGTTTTTCCAACAAACCCTCTTTAGGAACAGTTACCGTTAATGCGGCGGATGAATTATCAATTATTTCTGACTTAATTACGTTTTCCAAAATATTTTCATCCAGCTTAGAGGCAACGCTTTTAAAAGTATCATTGTAATTAACCATAGGACTGCCAAGTGAATTATCATATATACTTACTGAAGTTAAGCTATTTATTGCAGTGTCTCCAGTAGTGCCTATTCCTTGTTCAAATTCCAACGAACGAAGGGAGGACTTAACAAACTCCTGGTCAAAACCGTTTTTTACGGCATTTTCCAGTTCTTCCATAACTAAATTATTGAAATCGTTTTTTCTTTCCGGGTCGGCATTTACTGCAACAAAATGAATCACAGGCTGATAAATGCCTTCATCAAGATAAATATCATAAGAATCGGCGATATTACTATTAAGCAGTGCCTGTTTCATAGGCGAGCTATCAAGATTAAATAATTTTAAGGCAACGTCTAAGGCAACGTGGTTTTCAAAGCCCTGTTCATTTACGTCTTTGGCTGCAAATACAAGTTCTATTACTGCTGAATTTTCGGTATCAGTTCCTTGGGCAACCGGAAATTCATAGGTTGTTTCCTGCAATTGAGTAAAGGTTGGTTTAGTACCTCTATCTATTGTATATTCTCTGTAACTATAGGAAGATAGAAAATTTTCTTCTATCATTTTTAGAAATGGTTCGTAATCTACATCACCGTAAAGCACCATAGTGCTATTGGAAGGATGATAGTTTTTATGATAGGTTTCCATTAATTCTTCATAAGTTAAAGTGGTAATTGACGAAGGAATGCCTCCAGAAACATTACCTTGGGTGCTATTTGGGAAAAGGGAGTTCTTTGAATTGTAATATGAAGCGGCTTCTATATCTGAAAAAACACCCTGCATTTCATTGTAAACAATGCCGTTATAGGTAATGTCAGCATTTTCATCTGCTAACTCAAGGCGAACACCTTCTCTTTCAAATATTCTTTCATCTCTTAACAAATTAGGATTAAATACGGCGTCTAAGTAAATGTCTGCCGATTTTAGCAATTGTGCCTCATTGGCAGAGCAAATTGGATACATAGTAAAGTTTTGATAGGTGTATGCATTGCAATAAGAAATATACGTTGTGTTGCTAAGTACAAAAAAAGTGTTGTAAATAGGATAGTTTTCGCTTCCATCCATAACAGAATGTTCCAATATGTGATTAATACCTTTGTCGTTATCAGCGATGGTATCAAATTTAATTGAAAAACCACGGTTAATATCACTGTTTTTTAATGCAAGAAACTTAGCACCTGTTTTTTGGTGAATAAATAGATATTGGTCTGCTTTTATTGTGGAATCGTAACCAATTTCTGAAAGTTCAAAGCCATGAATTACATCACCAATTTTTGGCGAAGAAGCTGTTGTAGAGGCTTCTACATTTTTTATAGGTGTTACTACTGATAAAAGTGTTATACATATCGCTGTAAAAAATAACAAAGTCTTTTTTCTCATCCTACCCCTGCTTTCTGTGGTTTTGTAGTTGTAAACGTCAATTTAATTTTAACAGAAATAGCACTATTTTACAATTTCTTTTATAATGTTCATTAATACTACCTTTAAGTTTAAAAGATAGTTTATGGTTTCTTTTTAGTGAAAATTATGATATAATTAAATTCTTATGCTTATAACCATTGGGTTTTCAATTATTTGGGAAAATAGATTAAGTGTACTTAATTTATATAGAGCGGAAAAATTACTATAAAAACTATGAGGAGAAAAGAATGATTGAACAAATGAAAAAAGAGTGGTTTTCAAACGTGAAAGGGGATATACTTTCTGGGATTGTTGTAGCTTTGGCTTTAATTCCTGAGGCAATTGCCTTTTCTATAATAGCAGGGGTAGACCCTATGACTGGTCTATACGCATCTTTTTGTATAGCAGTTACCATTGCATTTCTTGGTGGGCGCCCGGCTATGATTTCAGCCGCAACAGGTGCTATGGCACTAGTAATTGTGTCTTTGGTAAAAGACCACGGTGTGGAGTATTTGTTGGCGGCAACGGTACTAACGGGTGTGTTTCAAATTATATTTGGCGTTCTTAAGGTTTCAAGGTTAATGAAATTTATACCAAGGGCTGTAATGATTGGCTTTGTAAACGCATTGGCAATACTTATTTTTAAGGCACAGGTACCGCATTTTATTGGTATTTCTACCATGACCTATGTTTTTGTAGCAATTACATTAGGTATAGTTTACATTTTGCCAAGGTTCACAAAAAGCGTTCCAGCACCGCTAATTGCCATTGTTGTGTTAACGGCGGTTTCCATTTTTGCAAAGGTTGAATTGCGTACAGTTGGAGATTTGGGTGAAATTACAAAATCTTTGCCCGTATTTGCTTTACCGCAAGCTCCATTTTCAATTGAAACCTTGCGAATAGTTCTTCCTTATTCTGTTGCATTATCTATTGTAGGCTTAGTGGAAACCTTATTAACTGCTTCTATAGTAGACGATATGACCCAAACAGGAAGCAACAAAGATAGAGAAGCAAGAGGGCAGGGAATTGCAAATATTGTTGCAGGTTTTTTTGGAGGCATGGCAGGCTGTGCAATGATTGGGCAGTCTGTTATTAATGTAAAATCAGGCGGACGTGGAAGGTTATCCACCTTTGTGGCGGGTATGTTTCTTATGTTTTTAATTATTGTACTTGGAGATTTGGTGGTGCAAATACCAATGCCTGTACTGGTGGGTATTATGATTATGGTATCCATTGGAACTTTTGATTGGTCGTCATTTTCTTATTTAAAGAAAGCGCCAAAAAGTGATGCTTTTGTAATGCTTGCAACAGTTATTATTGTAGTTGCTACCCACGACCTTTCCAAGGGTGTAATTGCTGGTGTAATATTAAGTGCGCTGTTCTTTGCTTCAAAAATTTCTAAAATAAAGGTAGTTAAAACAGAAGGAAATGAAAGCACCATATATAAGGCGGAAGGAGAATTATTCTTCGCTTCGGTAGAGGGCTTTTTAGAATTTTTTGACTTAACTCAAAAGGATAGCAATATTATTTTAGACTTCGAAAATTCGGATATTTGGGACTGCTCTGGCGTGGGTGCAATTGATAAAATTGTGTTAAAACTAAAGGCCAATAACAATAATGTATCTGTACAGGGGTTAAACCACACTAGCTATGAACTGGTAGGCAAGTTGGCGGTTTATAATCATCCAAATGCCAAATTATCTTCACACTAAGAACTTAAAAACTGCTTTAAGGCCTATATATTGGGGCTTTAAAGCAGTTTTTTTATGTTGATTTTATTATTTACAGTTTAAGTTAGTATTTATTTAGTTGAAAATGTTATTGGGTCTGTCTCGCAAATGGTTGAGTAGGAAACAGAGTCATAAATTC
>JBFWMT010000023.1:0-37106 GCA_050251415.1 Anaerotignaceae bacterium
CATCTCCGTCAATTTCAAAATCAACGTCTTCTTCGTCATCGTTCTTAAAATCATAGGTTTTTGAGGAACCACTTTTTTTAATCTCAATTTCATCTGAACTTATGCTTAAAAAAGTACCCTCTACTTCATCGTCATCTTCCGTTACAAGGTTAACTTTTTCAACATCTCCGTCATCATTTAAAGTAAGCTTTATTGTATCTCCCTTAGATGCTTTGCTATTAACCTTTGAATAGGTAGAGTTCTTACCGTCAATTTCAAAATCCACTTCATCCGAGTCATCATCCTCAAAATCATAATTTTTCGTTGAACCACTCACCTTAATATCAATATCTTTTTTACTCATACTTACAAATGTACCACTTATGGTATCTTCAATATATGCCTTTGAAACTTCACCGTTACTATCTAACACAAGGCGCACTGATTTGTCTGTGTCTGCTGCACTTTTAAATTTAGAATATGTTGATTTTGAGCCATCAACATAGAATGTTGTATTATCGTAGTCGTCCTTAATAAAATAATAGGTTTTGGTTGTACTGCTAACCTTAACTTTTATGTAGCTTGAAGATATACTTACATATGCACCGTTAACCTCTGATGTGCTTTTGTTTGAGTTTGTGTTGGAATTTGTACTTGACGCCTTGGATGTTACAAGCACTGAAACCAAATCTTGTCCATTATAGCTTGCCACAACCTTATCGCCCACTGCTAGGGTAGACAAAACAACTCTAGTGCTTCCGCTAAGCACAGGTGTTGTTGAAGAACCTGTAAAGCTCATGGTTGATGAACCGCCATCCACGGTAATAGCGGTATTGTTGCCAATCGCTGTAACAGAAGTAATGGTGCCCGTAATAGAGCCTGCCTGCGTCTGAGTATTCGTATTGTTATTTGAATATGTGGACCCCGACTTCATTACATCATAGCTTTTAGAAACAAAAACAGCCATTTCTGCTCTGTTAATTGTACTTCTAGGGTTAAAATTATTATCTGTATCTCCGTTTATAATGCCCAACTTGTTAAGTAAATCCACATAAGGCACTGCTACAGAATTTATAGAAGCCGCATCTTTAAAGCTTAGGCTTGCACCTGAATTAATTGTGCCATAATTCTTAAGGGCACGTCCAAACATAACTGCAACATCCTGCCTGGTAGCATTAACACTTTTGCCAACACTGTTAACAAATCCAGGAATATCGGAAATAGTTACAATGCTGTTTTCAAGACCATATGCAACTGCAGGCTGTACCCATGTAGGTATTTTGTAGCCATTCATTACAGATGTCCATTTTGTTAGTGTTGCGGTTGATATTGATTGACCTGAAGTTTTTTGCTCAAGGGCATATATTAACTGCATTGTTTCACAATATGTAACAACTCCCTTTCCCCTGAAAACCAGCTTTCCATTATCATTGTAATCACCAGCCATAAGTCCTAAATCAGCAACTGCGTTAATATAGCTTTTTGCGCCTTCCCAAGGTACATCGTTAATATCTGTAAAGCTTGCACCAAATGCCTGAACATTGCCTGCAAATGTTGCCGTAGCAACAACTACCGCAAGTATTTTCATTTTATTCATAGCCTTTAACCTCCCTATTACGTATAAACATATAATTCTTTAACAAACCTTTAACTTTGTCACTTTTGATTATACACTAAAACAGGTTAAAAAGTTCCATATTTTCAAAATTTTAAGAAAATATTAAATTTAGTTGTTAATATTTTGAACAACTTCCATTTCAAACCAGAAAGCGCTGCCTTTTCCAACTTCACTTTCAACACCGAATGCTGCATTATGCAGTTCCAAAATATTTTTTACTATAGAAAGACCAAGACCTGTGCCAACCTTTGCACGCTTGTGATTTTTTTCCACCTTAAAATACCTGTCCCATATAAGCGGAATATTTTCCTTTTCAATTCCCTCCCCTGTATCAATAATTTCTATTTTCACTTTGTTATCTTTAACGGTTTGCTTAATTACAACTTTTTTATCCACCCCTGTATAGTTAATTGCATTATTAATAAGGTTATAAATAACTTGAAGCAACTTTATTTCGTCTGCCATTACAAACGCCTCTTCGTCTTTAATAAACTCTATTATATATCCGTCCTGCTCTTTAAGTTTGTTATATCTTGTCAGTACGGCCTCTATTTTTTTTGTTAAAGACAGCTTGTATAAATTAAGCTCGCTTACCGACGCCTGAAGCTTTGATATATCCAAAATATCCGTAACCAGGTCAGATAATCTTCGTCCCTCATCTATAATCACCTGAACATTTTCTGGTGTATTTTCCCCTGGTATGTCACGCATAACCTCTGCATAACCTGTGATAAGGGTAAGGGGCGTTCTAAGGTCGTGAGATATATTTGAAAGCAGTTCTCTTTGAAGTTTTTCAGTCTTGCTAAGCTCCTGTGCGGCATAACTAAGGGTTTCATTTAGCTGTGCAATTTCCTTGTACCCGTCCTGTGCAAACTGCACAGCATAATTTGCATGTGCAAGCTCTTTTGCACTGTTGTTGGTTTTAATAATGGGGTTAGAAATCTGCCTGAAAATAACATAAGCAAGTATAATAGAAAAAGCCATCAAAATTGCAGTTATATATAATAATTCAACCTTTAGAATTTCAGTTGTAGAACCAATAGGGGTAAGCAAAGTGTTCAGCATAATCATTATTTCACCATCTGAAGTTTGAACAACCTCACTGTAAACAAGGTTTTTAACATTATCATATTCTGGCATATGACGGTTAAACTTGTCCTCAACACGGTCTTCATTGGTTTTCTCTTGCTGAGAAGTTTCATCTGTCTGCACTATATTTTGGTCTACCTCAAAGGGGTTCGTAGGCTTGCGTATATCTTGAAAGAACTGTAATGTACCCCCTGCCGCTTTAACCTTAGCAAATTCATCAATTCTCTCTTGAACCGTATCTCTTTGCATGTCATAACTATACCTATCGTCTTCACTGAAAACAATCTGTCCATCCGCTGTAATTATTCCAACGCTCATACCCTTATCATAGGAGTAAGAAGAAATTTTCTCTGTAAAACCATCGCTTCCATAATTTTGTATTATAATTTTTGCAGCATCATGCATTTCATTTATTTTTATCTGCCTGTAAAAGCTGCCTAAAAATGCAACCTGAAAAAGCCACAGTAAAATTAAAACTGCACCCACAAAACCCAGCATATATCCAATTAGCTTCCATTTGATGCTTATTTGCTTAACCTTCAAACCGGTATCCCACTCCTCTTAGGGTAACAACCTTGCTACTGTAATCTCCAAGGCTTTTTCGTAAAATTTTTATATGTGTATCCAATGTTCTGTCGTCGCCATAAAAATCATAACCCCAAACCTCACTTATAAGCTTTTCTCGGCTTAATGCTATGTTTTTGTTACGCACTAAATAAAAAAACAATTCATATTCCTTTGGTGCCATATCAATTTTTTTACCATCTATGTATACAATTCGTCCTGTAAAATCAACAGTGATGCCACCCAGCTCAACTATGTCACGTTTTTCCTCAATTTCCACCGTCTGGCTTCTTTTAAGTATTGCACCAACACGCATCATAAGCTCTTTTGGGCTAAATGGTTTTACCACATAGTCGTCACTTCCAAGCTCAAAACCATGTATCTTGTCATATTCTTCACCACGTGCAGAAAGCATAATAACAGGCATATCTTTGAATTTTTTAATTTCCTTGCAGGCAGAAAAACCATCTAGCTCGGGCATCATTATGTCCATAATAATGATATCGTAATCATTTTTTCGGCAAAGCTCAATGGCCTCCATACCGTTTTGTGCTTCAAAAACCTCATAGCCCTCAAAGCGGCCGTATTTGCATATTATTTGCCTTATATTTTCCTCATCGTCTACAATTAGAATTTTTTGCATTAGAACGCACCTCCATAAATCTATTATACATATTAACACTACAATGTGATAGTTTTTTGAAGAAACAAAAGAAATTTATTTAATATCTCTTGACAAAATCCGCTAATGGGGTTAAACTTGCAACAATAAAAAAATAAGTTATTATAGGAGAAAATTCCATGCTTAAACTTAACCTTACAGCAAACTATATTATTAGCATTATTAACCTCATCATAGATGAGGCTATTTCTGTTAATAAAAAGTGGTTTACTGATAAGAACATCCAAAGAGTTTAAGATAAAATAAAATTATCCTTAACTTTAAGGCTGTACAGTGTAACCACACTGTACAGCCTTTTTTAGTACAAATTAAACTTTTCATAGGAGGGAATAAAAATATGCAGCTTACAGGATGTCAAATTATAATGGAAGTTTTAATTGAACAAGGTGTAACCACAGTTTTCGGTTACCCAGGCGGTCAGGTTTTAAGCATATATGATGAACTTTATAACTACCGTCATCGTATTAACCATGTGCTTACTGCCCACGAGCAAGGAGCAAGCCACGCCGCTGATGGCTACAGCCGTACAAGCGGAGAAGTTGGGGTGTGTATCGCCACCTCAGGACCTGGTGCAACCAACTTGATTACAGGTCTTGCCACTGCCAATGCCGACTCTATTCCATTAGTGGCAATTACAGGTAATGTGCCAATGGAACTTATAGGCACTGACAGTTTTCAGGAGGTAGACACCATCGGTCTAACAATTCCTGTAACAAAGCATAGCTTTTTAGTTAAAACTATAGATAACCTTGCCGATATTTTGCGTGAAGCATTTCGTGTGGCAAAAAGTGGAAGACCTGGCCCAGTACTTGTGGATGTTCCTAAAAATGTTCAGCTTTCTGTAACAGAATTTACACCAAAACCAAAGGTTGAAAAAACACCTGACGAAAAGCCTGACACAGCTCTTTTGGATGAAGCGCTTATGCTTATTGAACAAAGCGAACGCCCTCTTATCTACTGCGGCGGTGGCGTAATCAGTGCAAACTGCCAAGAACAATTGCAAGCCCTTGCCGAAAAACTTGACGCTTATGTAGCTTTTAGCATGATGGGGCTTACAGCAATGGATGGCGACCACCCAAAATACCTTGGTATGAACGGTATGCATGGTCGTTTTGCCGCAACAAGGGCTTTTGGTGAAACCGACCTTATTATTGCCGCTGGTGTACGCTTTACAGAACGTGCAACAGGGAATAAAACAAAGTTTGCAGAAAATGCAAAAATAATTCACCTAGATATTGACCCCGCAGAGCATGGTAAAAACATAGATGCCAACTTGAAAATAAAGGGCTGCCTTACTTCTGCACTTAAATATCTTACCGATAAAACTAAGCAAAAAGATAACGCACAGTGGCGTAGTATTATGGATGGATACAAAAACCGTACAAAGGCACAGGAATCCCACGAGGGCTGTATGATGCCATGGGAAATTATAGGTGCCGTAAATAAAAAAGCAACGCCAGAAACTAATATTGCCACAGACGTAGGTCAGCATCAAATGTGGGTGGCGCAGTATTATAACTTTAAAAAACCACGTACCCATTTAACTTCAGGCGGACTTGGTACAATGGGCTACGGTATGGGCGCAGCAATAGGTGCAGCAATGGCAACTGGCAACCGCACAGTGCTTTTCACAGGGGATGGAAGCTTTGGTATGAATTTAAACGAAATGGCAACTGCCGTAAGCCAAAACTTGCCTTTAGTGGTGGTTATACTCAACAATGGAATGCTTGGCATGATACGCCAGTGGCAAAGCCTGTTTTTTGATAATCATTATATGGCAACCGTGCTGGATAGACATACAGATTTTGTTAAACTTGCGGAAGCTTTTGGCGCAAATGGCTACCGTGCCACAAACCTTAGTGAATTAACCTTAGCACTAGACAGTGCCTTTGCCCTTAACTCACCAACTGTTATAGAATGCTATATTCCGTCAGAAGAAAACGTGTTTCCAATGGTGCCGCCAAACGGCTCTTTAGATAATATAATTTTGAAATGAGGCGAATGAGAATGAATAATGAACGCTTTGCAGTTTCTATAATTGTTACCAATCAATCGGGTGTGCTTACACGCATTTCATCACTGTTTAGCCAGAGGGATTTTAATATAGATACCTTTACCTCTGGAGAAACTGAAAACCCCGATTTGGCACGTATCACCATTACAGCATCAGGGGATAGCCGAAAAAAAGACCAGCTTATTAAGCAAATTAGTAAACTTTACGATGTTAAAAAGGTGGTATTAATGACACCCGAAAACACTATTTTACGAGAGCTGTTAATAGTAAAAGTAAAAGCAACTGGTGAAAGCCTTAGAGAAGTTTTGGATGCATCAAATGTTTTTCGTTCAAAGGTGGTAGATATGTCCCCAGGCTCGGTTTGTATAGAAATGACAGGTGAAAGCAGTAAGCTGAATGCATTTCTTAAATATGTTGAACCCTACGGAATACTGGAATACTGCCGTACAGGTCTGATTGCAGTTGAACGAGGTTCAACCTGTTTATACACAGCTGATGATAGTAAAGAAACGGCATAAAGTGCAAGGCAAAGCCTTGTATTAAAAATATATAAAACATACAAAGGGAGAGAATAAAAATGGCTAAAATGTATTACACAGAGGATGCAAAAAAAGAAATGATTACAGGTAAAAAGGTATCTATCATCGGCTACGGCTCACAGGGTCACGCACATGCTCAAAACCTGAAAGACAGCGGTGTTGACGTAACCATCGGTTTATATGAAGGCTCAAAAAGCAAAGCTAAGGCCGAAGCGGCTGGCTTAAAGGTTATGAACACAGCGGATGCAGTTAAAAATGCAGACATTACAATGATTCTTGTAAACGATGAAATTCAGGCAAAGCTTTATGCTTCAGAAATTGCACCAAACTTAAAAAAAGGTTCAACCCTTGCATTTGCCCACGGTTTTAATATTCACTATGGTCAAATTGTTCCTCCAGCAGATGTAGACGTAATTATGATTGCACCAAAAGGCCCTGGACACACTGTAAGAAGCCAGTATGAAGAAGGCTTTGGCGTTCCTTCCCTTATTGCAGTATATCAAGATGCGTCTGGTACAGCAAAAGAAACAGCACTTTCTTATGCAGATGCTATTGGTGCAACCCGTGCAGGCGTTTTGGAAACTACTTTTAGAGAAGAAACAGAAACAGACCTTTTTGGTGAACAAGCAGTGCTTTGCGGCGGTGTTGCGGCTTTAATGAAAGCTGGTTTTGATACCCTTGTAGAGGCAGGCTATCAGCCAGAAAGTGCATACTTCGAATGCATTCACGAAATGAAGTTAATTATTGACCTTGTTGTTAAAGAAGGACTTTCCTTTATGCGTTACTCCATCAGCGATACAGCTGAATACGGCGATTACACAGCAGGCCCTAAAGTAATTACAGACGAAACAAAAAAAGCAATGAAGGGCATACTTACAGACATTCAAGAGGGAAACTTTGCAAAAGATTGGATTTTAGAAAATCAGGCGAACCGCCCTCACTTTAATTCTATGAGAAGAATTCACAAAGAGCATTTATCCGAAAGCGTTGGGGCTGAATTAAGAAGCCACATGAGAGCCAAATAAGTAATAAAGACCTTGAGGGCTTTGCCCTCAAACACCTACAAGGGTTTTCACCCTTGACCCACTTAAACCCCGCATGAACATGCGGGGTTTAATAAAGTTTTTGATCTTGCTTTTTTCAAAAAGCAAGTAGGTTTGGGCAACGCCCAAGGTCTTTTTTTATCCTAAAACGACCTTGTGAAATTACATCGCAAGGTCGTTTCTATTATCGCCTGCACAATTCTACTTTTGCAGCCAATGGCTCTACCTCTACACGGCATTTTGCCATGCCGTCATATTTTTCGCAAAATTTAGCAGGATAATAACTACTTTTTGCCTTTCTAAGCCCTTCAAGACCCATGTCCTCCTCGCGGTTTATATACATGGTCTGGGCACATTTTGCCTTCACATATTGCTGATTAATAAGTGGGTATAAACCGTCTATGTCCTTTGCCGCCTTTTCAATGTGAATTTGGCTCATATGTCCTGCAATCACCTGTTCCCCAACGGTAAAGGCTTTCACCACTCCATCAATACGTATACATCCGCCTGTAAGCCCAAGCTCATCAAGGCTAAGTAATGCACGCTCCACAGATGACCTTTCGTCATATTGTGTAATTGATATTTCCTTGTGGTCCATACACCATTCATCGTATAGTGCCATACATTCCTCATAATGTGCTGTGGTCAAATCCTCATACACATAATCTGGATGCTCTTTCAGTATTTTGTTTATGTGGTTTCGCTTGCCGTGCAATTTTTTCCCCTTTAGGGTTGCAAGGCTCTCGCTTAAATACATGTAGTCAAAGTTATTTCTGTTTGGTTCAAGACTGATTTCTGGGCAAGCCTTTTCCATCATGGTTTTAAATGGCTCTGCAACCGAGCGATACATAAGTTTTACGCCAATGCTCTTCATGTATTGGCACCCTGCCTTAACAGCCATTTCATAATCCACACTGCTGTCTTTTGGGAACGGTGGCCACAAAAACGGTATTTCACCGGCAAAATCCAGCTTAACAAACAGGCAGTCCTCTGCCTCCGCAAACTGAATTTTTCCATCGCAACCCCATATATACATATGTGCAAAGCTAAACTCTGCATTCTCGCACTTCCATGGCTTAATATATTTTTCGTACAGTTTTCTGCTACTTAAATTAATGTCTTTAAATTCCAAACCCATCGGCTGTAACCTTCTTTCAGTATTCATCTATAATATGGCACTCCTGCAAAGGTAGTACCTTGTCCAAAAATTCTGTTTCTTCCTTATTATATATAATTGCACTGCCCTCTGCTTCAAGTTGTTCAATTGTTTTATATCCAACCATAAATTGGGTAAAATTTCCCGCCCAAACTTCAAATGCCGGCTTTCTATTTGTTTTTTCACCTTTAAAATTGAAAATCCCATTGTTTTCAGGCAAAACATCGTCCTTAACTTGCACTGCAATTTCTATTCCATTACCAACTGCCTTTAAAAGCTTCTGTGCATTGGCAAGTCCAAGCACATTGCGTGGCATTACATTAAATGTTCCCTGTTTGCTTCTGCTTTTAGTATCTGGCGGAAGTTTAATTTTTACTTTTTTGCCCGTACCAAGGTTTATAAGGCTATCCACCACCCTTTGTTCTGCTTTGGCATTCAGCGCCATTATTTCCTCTGCGTAAATCATTTCCCCCGTATTATAATATATGCCATAGGCAACAATTTCGTCATTTTCCCACAGTGCAACGCATTTTCCACCGTCAGCACTGTAATCATCACACTTTAATTTAAAATCCGTAAAAGAACGATGTATAATGCCTGAGTATTTTTGTGCCGCCTTGATATAGCATTTTAAAAGTGGGGAAACTTCTTCTCCAAGATTTACAGTGGTTAATTCTTCTGCGTCAATTCTTTCAGCCTTCTCAATCTCTATAAATGCCGTATCGCTTACAGGCAAATGCCCTACATAAAAATATGTGCTTAAAACCGCTGGGGTATGGGCACAAAGTACCACCCCCATTTCATTCATCTGTTTCATGTACTGGGTGTAAAGCTGTTTCATGTATCCTCGTCTGGCATAATCAGGATGGGTACATGCGCCAACCATCATGGTTGCAGGTAAAATACTGTCCCTTACCTTAATATGGTATGGTATGCTTTGGGCTTCAGAAACTATATGCCCCTCCTCTTCAATACAAATTGAATAATCTGGTACAAACCTGTTGCCAAAAAGCCAACTTCTAAACTCATAAGAGTCTGTGAAGCTGATGTTCCACAAATTTTGAAATTGAGCCTTATCCTCAAGCCTTGCGGCTCTGATTGTTTTCAATATTAGCACCTCAATCCGCAAAACAATAATTATTATTATTTAGTATTAATTATATAACTTTTGTTTTAATTAATCAACCAAATAATAAAGATTATTTGATTTATGTTAATTCTTTACTTTATCTGCCCTTATATTTTTCGTATACAGCGTTAAGGCACGGTACGTTAACACCTGTTTCTTTGGCAAGCCTTACACCTTTTCCTACTACGGCTTCAAACTCTGTTTTGTTGCCTGGTTGTTTTAAATCTCTGTACAGTGATGTTATAGCACCAACAGGAAGTTTTTTAAACACAGCCATATGCTTGTCAACAACATCAGCGGGTAAATTTACACCCTTTGCCTTTGCTATGGTATAAAGTTCTGTATAAACGTCCTGAATATATTTCATTTTTTCTTCACTTGCGTGAACAATATCGGCCGAGCATTCAAAATAGGAAAAAACGGCACTGTTTCCGCACATCATAATATATTTTACCCAAACAGGTACCATAATATCATTACTAAATACGGTTTCAATTCCGCTTTTGTTTAGCATTTTTTCAAGTTCTACACATTTTTCGTTTCTGTGTCCATCTTTAAAACCAAAGTCTATATGGCAAAGCTCCCCAATGTGCTTAGTTCTGCCTGATTCTTCAAGGGAAGAAAATGCATAAATACAACCATCGGCAACCTCACCTACATTATTAAGGAAAGCTTCTGCCTCATCCGACACTGCAACACCATTTAACAGCGGAATAACAACTGTATTTTTGTCAATAATAGGTGCGCACTGCTTGCATGCTCCTTCTAAACCATAACTTTTTGTAGCAATAATAAGTACGTCAACAACGCCTATATCTTCAACTTTGTCTGTAACACCTGCTGGCTTAACATTGAATGTGCCAAGTTTATCACTTTCAACAGTAAGCCCTTTATTTTTAATAGCTTCAAGGCTTTTTCCCCTTGCAATAAAATATATATCATCAAATTTTTTTGCAAGTGCGCCACCAACAACACCGCCAATGCCGCCCATCCCTAAAACTGCAATTTTCATAGTTAAACCCCCCCTAAATTTGTATATATGTTTACATTTTAACATTATTTAAATAATAAAGCTATATTTTTTAAAATTCACTTGTAAATACACTTGTAATTTAATACAAAGTATGTTAAAATACTCACTTGTAACAATTATCCTTGCTCTTGTTGCAAATACAAGGGCCATAAGTCCAGAAGGAGGTGTATTTTAATGAACAAGTACGAATTAGCATTGGTTCTCAAACCAGGCCTTGAGGAAGAAGCAAAAGTTGCTGAAAGCCAGAAGGTACAGGATTTGATTACTAGATTTGGTGGCACAATCGAAAAAATTGACGATTGGGGCAAAAGAAGACTCGCTTACGAAATCAAAAAAGTTAATGAAGGATTCATGAGCTTTATTTCATTTGAGGCAGAGGGCAGCGCTCCTGCTGAAATAGAAAGCCGTGTCCGCATTATGGAAAATGTTCTTCGTTATCTCATTATCCGTAAGGATGTTAAATAAGGAGGTAATGTAATGAACAAAGTTATCTTGATGGGACGATTGGTGAAGGATCCTGAGGTTAGATATTCTCAGGGAAATCCGCCATTAGCGGTAGCAAGATTTTCATTAGCAGTAAACCGTCGCTTTAAAAAAGAAGGAGAACCAGACGCGGATTTTATAAATTGCGTTGCCTTCGGTAAAAGCGGTGAATTTGTTGAACGGTACTTTAAAAAAGGCCAGATGGTAAGCGTAGTCGGAAGACTTCAAGTTCGTTCGTGGGATGATAAAGACGGAACCAAACGTTGGAGTACAGATGTTATTGTAGAAGAGAATTTCTTTGCAGAAAGTAAATCCTCTTTTGAAGGAAGAGAAGGCAAGTCTGCCAATACGGCAAGCGCACCTGCACATTCCAAACCAAGTACAGACGAAGGTTTCTACCCGATAGATGAAAGTTTAGAAGACGATGATTTACCCTTTTAAATAATAAAAGGAGGTTAGGAAAATGATTCAAAAAAGACGTGGACGTAGAAAGAAACGTGTTTGCCAGTCTTGTGCTGACAAAATTACAACAGTTGACTACAAAGACATTAATAAATTAAGAAGATATGTTTCCGAGAGAGGTAAAATTCTTCCTAGAAGAATTACAGGTAACTGTGCTAAGCATCAGAGAGCTTTAACAACAGCGATTAAGAGAGCTAGACACGTTGCATTAATGCCTTACTCACAGGATTAATATTTTAAGCATAATATTATTGCAAATATTAAAAGTGGTGAAATCCTTAGGATTTTCACCACTTTTTTATTTGAATATTAATAAGCTAGTATTTAATTAATAACATTCTAAACTGCAATAACCGTTATATTGCAAATACATTCTTACGTTATTTACTAAATCTTAATCTACCTTTTGTAATAAAACGGAATACCATTTGTTTCACATCTAATTATAGGGAAAAAGTATACTGCTGCTATAAATATAGCAATAAAAACTATAATACTAAGAATATAACGTATATAACAAGCCCTTTTCTTGGAATCACTTACTTCAGAAGTTAGACATTCTTCATACTCTTTTTTATATTTAAATACCCATTTAAGATATAGCCAAGCTGGGAATGCATTAAAAATTGTGATATATAACAATATTGCCCACTCCTTCATTATGAAACGAATTATGCTTATTCACAGGATCAAAATTAGCAAGCAATACAATTTATTGTATCATAAACACAATATACATTACACTACAAATACTATCTACATCACCACTTTTTTATTTTCGCTCTGCGTTCTCAAATCTGTTTAAATTCATTTTTTCATCCAATTTTTCTTGCAATTCGTTTGAATTTTTATTGGTTTTTATCAAATATGTTTGTTCATATCCTTTTTTTGATATATATTTCAATTCTAGTTTGTTATTACCAATTTCTTTATAACTTTTTATTTGTTCCCAAGATATAAATTTGTCGTTTATTAAAATTCCATCCTCAAATAGAAAATCACCTTTGTACCCTTTCCAAAAGACAATTAAAGCTAAAGAAAGTAAGTATACATTTGTCATTAGGCTTGAAATTTGGATTCGGGCTAAAATAGGAATTTCATATTTATTCATTTCTCCAATTCTATAAATACTATGTTTTATACAAATTAGAAAAAATAGTATTACAATTACAAAAACCAAGATAAGAACTTTTTTATTGTAGTTAACCCCCAAAACAGTTTTTTCGATTTTTGTTAAGTCTATGTAATTGATAAAAGATTTTATAACCTTTATTATATTCCAAATTGTTAATATACCAAAAAGAAGTATGTAAAACCATTCAATCATAAAATTACTCCTATAATAGATTTTTAAAAATTAAAATCAATAAGTTACGAATAAATAATATTTGTTGTAGAACCACCACATAATGTTCTCGCTGGATCATAATAAGCATATACTGTTTGCTTTAGCCTAGGGTATATAGCATCTGCTTCTAACCAACAATAGTCCCTAAGATAAATATGATCTTTGTCTAAGAAAAGGGCAGGTGTAGCAACTAAAATAGAAGCAGCAAAACCTACAAAGACTCCCAAAAGTCCAGTAAGCTCTAAAGCTGCAACCATAAGAGTAGCAAGTGCTGTATTAGTCACGTCTCGTATTTTACGAGATAAATTTATGGTATAATTATTACTTCCCATATATTCCCAAGAATCCGAAGACGCAGAATAAGTTGAAGAAATGTTTTTTGTATTTTCTTGCACAGATTCTTTTGTAATAGTAACCTTTTCACCGTCTAACTTAATTATACCAGTTTTTTTATTAATTGATATTGTATCAGATTTGTTGGTATCTGTCTCGTTAAAAAAAAGAATATCTTCATTTGAAGTCTCAGTGTGAGTTATTTCTGTATTTATATTGCTAACGTTTAATGAAATAGTGTCACTATTGGTATTCTTATTTAAAGTTGTTCTTTTCGGAGTTGTAACATTAACACTAGGATTTTTCTCTAAACCCTCTTTATATTCGTTCCAACTAAAATTTTCTAATTTTAACACATCAGATTTTTTGCTTGAATTGTTGAAAGTATTATTGTTAGCTAGAGCAATGTTGCTTAGACTAAATATCATTACTACAGACATAATAAGAGATATTAATTTTTTCATTTAAAACATCCTCCTTTGTTAGGTAAGTATTTTCATCGTTGTTGTAAATCATGTAAATATATGTATGTTGTTTAATGTATTAATTTATTCTGAACTCTTCATGTAAAAATCTCCTCTTTTAGCCTAACTTTAAAGTTACCATTTCACTTAATATAAGGTTTCATCCCTTTCATATTTGTACAATTTGATATTTTTTACCCTATCATAGTATTTAATAAAATTCTAGGGGTTTGACGTGAAATGGCCTTTTTATGACGTGAAATAAGCTGTTAACGGCTTAACCCTATTCCCTTCCGCATTATCCTCACAAAACAAAAGTACCTGCCATAGTATATAAAAAGAATCATTTATTTGGAGGATACCAATGTGTCGGAAAGTTTTAAAGAAAAAACATTGCTTATTACTGGAGGTACAGGGTCATTTGGTAATATAGTAGCCAAAAAATTTTTATACGATGATGAAATAAAAGAGATACGAATATTTTCAAGAGATGAAAAAAAGCAGGATGATATGCGAAAATTATATAAAAACAGTAAATTGAAATTTTATGTTGGTGATGTTAGAGATATTCAGAGTGTTGAAAACGCAATGCACGGGGTCGATTATATTTTCCATGCCTCTGCCCTAAAACAAGTTCCCCCTTGTGAGTTTTTTCCGTTGGAAGCAGTTAAAACCAACATATTAGGCACAGAAAATGTGCTGACAAGCGCCATTCGGCAATCTGTTAAAAAGATGATTTGCTTATCCACTGATAAAGCTGCATATCCTATTAACGCCATGGGAATTTCAAAAGCAATGATGGAAAAAATAGTAACTGCAAGATCCAGAACTATTAAATCTGAAGAAACCACACTCTGCTGTACAAGGTATGGAAATGTTATGGCATCAAGAGGCTCCGTCATTCCCCTATTTGTAGAACAAATAAAGATGGGACTTCCTCTAACAGTAACAGACCCTAAAATGACAAGGTTTTTAATGTCCTTAGAAGAAGCTGTGACTCTTGTTATTTTTGCCTTTCATAATGCACAGCAAGGCGATATTTTTATTCAAAAATCCCCTGCCTGCACTATGTTGAATTTAGCAACCGCAATCAAAGAGCTTTTCAATGCCCCAAACGAAATATCAATCATTGGTGCAAGGCATGGCGAAAAACTTTATGAAACCTTAGTAACGAAAGAGGAAATGGTTCGTTCAGTTGAAGTAGACAGCTATCTTAAAATAGGAATGGACAATCGGGACTTAAACTATGAACAATATTTAACTTTAGGAAATAAAAAAACACTGTTGGCCCCGGAATATACCTCCAGCAATACAACTATGCTGAAAGTGCCTGAAATTAAAGAAAAGCTGTTACACCTTGATTTTATACAAAATGAACTCTCGGCTTGGAGGGATAAACAATGAAAACAAGAATTCTTGTTTTAGGTGCAACAGGTATGCTGGGTAATGCCGTTTTTAATCACTTTAACAAAAATAATGATTTTATAACCGCACCCACCTATAGAACACAATTGAACAGCTTAACCAACGGGTTTTATTTTAATGCTTTAAATAACAGTGTTGAAGCCATACCAAAAAACTTTGATTATATCATAAACTGCATTGGAATTATTACACCTTTCATTCATAATAATCCCATTGAATCAATAAAAATTAATTCAATTTTTCCGTTAGAATTAGCTTCCTATTGCCAAAACAATAACATAAAGCTTATACACATCACTACTGATTGCGTCTATTCTGGAAATGATGGAAAATATATTGAAACCGACCTACACGATGCACTTGACTTCTATGGCAAAAGTAAATCTTTAGGTGAATGCAATTCTAACGCAATGGTTTTGAGGACTAGCATTGTAGGTGCGGAAATCCACAATTTTGTAAGCCTTTTATCTTGGGCAAAGTCACAATCTGGTGGCAAAATAGACGGCTATGCAACTCATTTATGGAATGGTGTTACCACAAATTGGTATGCAAAAGTATGCGAAAAAATAATATATGATGACCTCTATGAAAACGGGCTTTTTCACTTATTTGCCGCTAATGATGTTAGTAAATATCAGCTTTTACAATATTTCAACGAAAAATTTTCACTGAACCTAGATATAAATGAAACCTTTCCTAATAAGGTAGATAGAACATTGCGTACAACCAAAACTTTGTGTTCCAAACTAAATATACCAAGCGTGCAACAAATGGTTAATGAAATTAGTAGGGAGTCGTTATAAATGAGTGAATACTTTGAAATAAATACAAATAATACCATTCCTCCCATGGAGTCAATCTCACTTTTAGAATCTAGGGCAAGCGCAGCCCATTCCTTTACACAAAACTGCGAAAATGAACTTTCTATTGCAGTCATTTCTTTCAATAGAATAGATAAAACTAAAGTATGTGTTGAAAATTTAATTAAAAATACGAAACTTCCCTTTAACTTAATTTTAATAGACAGCGGCTCTGCGCCGGATATTTTGGAATATTACAAAAGCGTTGATTTTCCTAACAAAACAATTATTAGAATTACTAAAAATATCAACGGAAACTTTTCCTTTAAGGTTGCTATGGAAAATTTAAAAAGCAAATATTGTGCCATTGTTTCTAACGATGTTGTTGTCACTGAAAATGCCATTGAAAATTTACTAAAATGCATTCAATCTGCAAACAATATTGGCTGGGTTTCTCCTGTTTCTTCTAATGTATCTAATTGTCAGCAAGTAAATTTAGAATTTAATACAATGGAAGAAATGCATGAAAAAGCAGCAAAATACAATGTATCTAACCCTTTAAAATGGCATGAGAGAATGTGCCTAATGCCGGCTATATTCTTTTATAAAAAAGAATGTATCGATATAGTTGGCGGATTTGATTATGGATTTTTTCATGATTTTGCAGATGACGATATGGCCAGACGGATAAACAGAGCTGGTTATAAAACTATCCTTTGTAAAGACACTTGGGTTCATCATAACCATATATATAACTTAAATGAAGAAGAGTCCATAAAACAAGCCAAATCCTTAACACGTGGGAGGAATAATTTCAGTGAAAAATATTATGGATTAGATGCATGGGATGATATTCGCAACTTCGAAACAGAATTAATTTCAAATATAAAAAATCCGGAAAAACAAGGTTGGAATCCGGATATTTTAGGTATTGATACCCGCTGTGGAACGCCCATTTTAGAAATAAGAAATACATTAAGAGAATATGGATTAACCAAAACAATTTGTGATGCCTTTACCAGTAACGCTAAATATTTTTTAGACTTACAAACCATATGTAATACCGTAAATTGCGACAGAATTGATTTTTTATGTGACTACTATAATAATGAAAGCTATGATTATATATTAGTAGGAGAGCCTATTAATAATTACAATAATCCATATTTAGTTTTAAGGCATCTTTTTGGTTTATTAAAACCCAATGGAACACTTCTTTTTAAATTACGAAATACCTTAAACCAAAATGCCCTACAATATTCACTAGGAAACTTTAATATTCCAAATTTAACCCAATCTTCCCTTTGCATATCTGCTGAAAATATTAATAACTATTTAATAGAAATGGGTGCAGTGGTTAGCCAAGTTACTTTGCTGTACCAGCCTACAAGTTCTGATACAATGGAAATTTTAAAAAAAGCTCTTAACAGTGTTGATTTTACTAACCACGTTCCATCCACTTTAGCACGGCTTATAACCAAGGATTATCTGTTTTGTATTAAAAAAAAGGATTAAAAAAAGGCGGCTATTTTTAGTCGCCTCTTTCTTTTATAGCTAGAGCACAAGAAATTCTTTACTTAGTATCTGCACAGCGTTTGCATTAATTACATCTAATTCCTTTACCGAACGCAATATATTTTTTAATGCTAATTCCTTGTAGCCGTTTTTATAATATACTGTAGCCAAATCCAAAAGTACCTCTTTGCTATTAATTAGATTTAAAACCTCTAAGCTTTGTTGGAACAAATCAAATTCTGCTACTTGCAGTATTTCAGATAAAATTCGGTAAATATTTGCTTTTGAAGTGTCCTCAAAAGAAGCTTCAGATTTCTCTAAAAAATATAGCAGGATTTGTTTTTCTTCGTTATCATCTAAGGCTTGAATAAAAGGTTTTATGCGTTCCTCTTCACACAGTACCAATCCATTTTGTTTGCACGCCATACAGCAAATAACGGCATATTCAAATGCTTTGTTCTTTGCTTCAGGCAGCATACTTCCTTTACTAGAAGACGATATTACTTTGATAAACTCATCAAAGGCAGCTGCATATTCTTTGCCGTAAAAAAATATCCGCCCCCTTAAGTAGTCAATATCTTCAGTATACGCTTCATCACTTTGTATTTTTTCAAAATATTTTACACCTTGTTTATATAATCTTTCATTTAGCAAAACATCTATCATGACCAACAAATTAGTAATGTATTGCCAATTTGCAAACAAATTTTCTAAACCTCTGCCCACCATGTTTTTATCCGCATATATTTTATTTAGAACCTCGCCTATTTTATATATCAACCCATATTGATTGTTTTTGGATTTAATTGCTTTTAAATAAAATGATAAAGCTTTTGCAAAATCCTCTTCAAAATAATAAATATTCCCCAACTCTACAAATGCCCTAAAACCTTCTGTATCGTTGAAAAAGCTTAAAGTAGGCGGTGGTGCGCCCATCGCAATACATTTGTTAAAGCTGTCTATTGCCAATGTATAACGCTTCAGTACTTTATAGATGATTCCTCTAAAATATTCATAATCAGTACATTTTGGATAAAGTTTAAGTCCTTCCTCTATTATCTTCAAACTTTCCTCATTCCTATTTAAATAGTGAAGGCACGCTGCCCTTCGGAATATTAAATGAGGGCAATAGGCAAGGGATACATTTTTATTAGCATAAGCCTTTTCAAAATAATATAGGGCTTTATTAAAATCATCTAGGCTCATGTACTCGTTGCCCATATTAAATAACTGAAAAGAGTCATTGGGATTTTCATCTAATATTTTTTGAATAATGGGTACGTTCCTTTCACGTTTCTTCTGCCCAGCGTTAGACCTTAAGTATCCATAATGGCGAACTCTAATATCTGTTATATAAGGATTGCGTGAAATTATTTCATTGGTTGGTACCAGTTGCTCATGAATGGCACCTTCATACCTAAAACAATAATTTTTAAACAGCCTCACCCCAATATGTGTATTATAATTTTCTTCCGAAACTTCACTTGTAAAATTATGAAATTTTAAGGCAATTTCATTGGATTTTGTTGTTTGAACAATATCCGTAAGTTTTTCTAAGTCTTCACTGTATATGGCTTCATCTGCATCTAAAACCAGTATCCAATCCCCTGTGGCTTGTGCCAATGAATGGTTTCTTGCATTTCCAAAATTACTGTCCCATGGATATTCAAAAACTTTTGGGTTAAAACGCCTTGCTAGCTCCAACGTATTATCTGTTGAGCCTGTATCCACAATGATTATTTCTTTAACAATTGAAGCAACACTGCTTAAGCACTGCTCAATATACTTTTCTTCATTCTTTACTATCATACATAAACTTATAGAATTCATATTAAAACCTCCTAACCATACTATAGTATGAAAAATCGCAGAGCTTGCGCCCTGCGATTTTAAATAGAATACGGAAATAATCTTAAATAAGCTTATGCTTGGCCATTGTAATATGCGTTAAAGGATGCTGTTGTTGCTCCTAAAACATATTCCAACTGGGCAAACTGTGCAAATTTAGAGATTGCTATAATTGTGTTAGTCCCCGCGGCAACCGTTTGGTTTGTATAACTTGGGTCATAAAAATATACTGTACCGTCTGGGCTTAACTGTAATGAGTAAGTTACGGTGTTATCTCCTATATTGTCAATAAACATAGATGCTGTTGTAAGTGCAGATATATTTGTAGCAGTAAATACATTGCCTGTTCCCGTTACATCTACTAAAGTGTCTGTGTCTGAAATAAATGTTTGTCCAGCAATTTGCACTGTTAATGTTTCATTGGCTATGGTAATAGCATTTGTTACTGTTACGTCGCCTGCTACTGTCAATGTTTCATTAGCAATAGTAATGGAATTTGTTACTGTTACGTCACCTGCTACTGTCAATGTTTCATTAGCGATAGTAATGGAATTTGTTACTGTTACATCGCCTGATACTGTCAATGTTTCATTAGCAATAGTAATGGAATTTGTTACTGTTACATCGCCTGATACTGTCAATGTTTCATTAGCAATAGTAATGGAATTTGTTACTGTTACATCCCCTGCTACTGTCAATGTTGCATTAGCAATAGTAATGGAATTTGTTACTGTTACATCCCCTGCTACTGTCAATGTTGCATTGGCTATGGTAACGGCATTTGTTACTGTTACATCGCCTGCTACTGTCAATGTTTCATTAGCGATAGTAATGGAATTTGTTACTGTTACGTCGCCTGATACCGTCAATGTTTCATTAGCAATTGTAATGGAATTTGCTACAGTTAACTCACCTGCTACAAGCATATTGCCGGTAGAATCCAATTGAAGCTGTTGCAGCGTAAGGGAAGTTTGATTATATCCATACATCGATGCTTTTAATTCAGAAGCTGTCGTGTTGAAAATCAAATTATTCATTTTACTAAATCACTCCTTTAATAGTTTACTATAAAACAAGGTACCTTTTTTCTTGAAACGAGCTCAATACATATTATGTTGACAAGTCCTACTGGGTTACATTTTTTAATGTATTAGCTGTGTTTGGTACCATAGTTTTGTTACAATGCATTTATTCGTGCCTGTAACAACAATTCTTGTGTATTTAGTAAATTTATAGGGGACCACTAATCCTGTTTCATGTGGCAACAATACAAGGGTCTGTGCATCGTTTACAAATAATTTAGCATCAGGACTGTTTTGTAAATTAACATTAACAGGGTGTTCACCCATATTGTGAATACAAAAAGTAATAGTTTCAGAAGTTGCAGTTAAAAAATATGGAGATATTGCCTTGTCTTTAAAACTTGAAAGTATTAACTCCTTCTCAAAAAACCCCATACAATTGTAAACTGGAAAAATGATTTCTCTCCTGTAAACTAATTGCAACTGGCATGAGTATATATCACTATCTCCAAATTCAACTATTAGCCCATTGTTTTTTACCATACCTGAAGTTAATAAGTGAAAATTTTCAGTTATATCTAATATCACGTTGTCTTCACGCAAATAACAGTATCTATTACTTAATCCTGTATTGAAATTATTCAGGCTTTCTACTTCAATTTCGTCATTTAGGTAACACTGAATTTCTTCTCCCGAATTTTTATATCTGTTCATTTTCAATAATATATAGGCGGCCTCTACCATATCTGCATCGTAAATTTCATCAACCGCAAAATATATTAAGGCTTGCTTATTAAATTTCGCCATAGAAATCGGCACATAATTTTCCATCTAATTTATCACCTCTCTTTATGCATAAATAAATTAAGAACATTGCCATAAGGCTTGTTCCTTATATTTACATAATATGTCTATTGCTTATAAGTGTGTATTAACTAAAAAAGAAACCTTATTTTTCCAAGGTTTCTAGGCAATTGCGCATTAAAAAATGCCACAGGCATAAACCCATGGCATTTTAATTTATTCTTCGTCTGATGTATCCACCAAAACTGATGTAAGACCATTTTCAGTTACTAATTTATATGTACCACTTCCTTTAAGGAGCTCATCATTGCTTTTTTCAAAAGTGTCAAAGTCCCTTTCTTTTTCCTTTTCAACCTTTTCTTCTTTCTGGGTTTCTTCAAGTTTTTCCAAAGCTTCAATGGTTTCGGTATTTTTAACCGATGATGTACCACCTTGTGACTGTGAATTTTGAATCTTTCTTATGCTGTTTTGAACTGTTGTAATACTATTTTGTGTCGTTGTAATTTCTGTCTGTAACGCATCGGCAGTTTCCTCGTCACCATCAGCCAAAGCACTATTATACTCGCTTTGTGTTTCTGATAAGCTTTCTTCAAGATCTTCTAGCTTTTTTTGAAGAGTCTTAATGTTTTCACTACTTGAACTTGTTTGTGCTGTAGAAGTCGATTGACTTATCGCCCCTATGTTCATAAAATCATCTCCTAAGTAAAGTTTCTTAAGTAATACAACAAAATTAATATTAAATAAATAGTATCACTGTTAATAATGGATGTAAATGGAAAAAACTCTTTTACATTGAATTTCATCTATACCCCACCATGTCTACACATAACATTCACCCTTTAGTCACAAATCGGTCACAAATTTAACCTGCCATCATTTACATTTTTACATTGCTAAATTTAATAACAAAATAAAAAAGGCTCCATTTTCCATAGACATAAGTCCTGCCACGAAAAATTGAAGCCTTTATCTATTATACTAAATTAACAAGCCATTTTTTCTTTTTTTGCTTCTCTTAACTCGTTCACCAAACCAATGACTTCTTTCATTCCCTTATCAACATTTTCTTCATCTGTTACAAAAGAAATTCTAATGTAATTCTTAAAATTTTCACCGCCAAGCCCGCTACCTGGTATAGTTGCCACGAATCGCTCTTCACGAAGCCTTGTTGCAAACTCATCCCCGTCTATGCCTGTGTCTGATACATCCACAAACACATAGAATGCACCCCTTGGCTGTGCATACTTAAATTCAGGCACCATATCCAAATACTTGCAAACCAAATCTCTTCTTCTTGCATAAGTATCCACCATTTTCTGCCCATCTGCCTTCACTTCTGGCAAGTTCATTGCATCTGCAAGACCTTTTTGTATAAAGGTTGGTGTACATGTTACGCAGTAATGGTGTACCTTTAAAAGACTTGCCATCATTCTTTTATCAAAAAGTAAATATCCAACTCTCCAGCCTGTCATTGAATAAAGCTTTGAAAAACCATTGCCAATAATAGTCCTTTCTCTCATTCCAGGAAAAGATGCCATTGAACGAAATTTATCATCACCATAAATTATTTTGCTGTAAATTTCATCACTGAAAACAATTAGATTGTTTTCTACGGCAATTTTTGAAACCTCTGTTAAAACCTCATCGCTAAAAACAACACCTGTTGGGTTACATGGATTATTTATAATAATCATTTTTGTTTTGTCTGTAATATTTCTTCTAAGCTCATCTGGGTCAATTTGAAAGCCATTTTCTCCCTTCAATGGAATATCAACCACTGTTGCTCCTGCCATTAAAATAAGATTTTCATAATTAAAAAATGCAGGTGTAAAAATAATTGCCTCGTCCCCTGGGTTTAGAAAAGCCATAACCGCATCATTAATTGTTTCTGCACCAGCAGATGTAACAATTATTTCTTCTTCTGGGTCATAATAAACACCGTTAACTTCTTGGCTCATTTTGCTTATTTCCTGCCTTAGCTCAATAAGACCGCGGTTATTTGCGTAGTGAGTATATTTGTTTTGCAGCGCATTTACTGTTGCATCCACAATTCCCTTTGGTGTATCAAAGTCTGGCTCACCTTCACCAAAATTAACAAACTCGTGTCCCTGCTGTTGAAGTTCAAAAACTCTTTCGCTTACAACCCGAACAGGTGAAAAATAACAATCTTTAATTCTGTCTGCTCCTTCAAATATGTCTCTATCAACGCCCATGTTAATAGTCCCCCACAATCTATATAATATAATAATAAATGTATTTTTAACGTATATGTTATTTATAATAAAATGAAGTATAGCACACTATCCGTCATACAGCAACATAATTCTTTGAGAAAAATACACACTTCATAAATTCTAAATATTATTATTATTTTCAGTCATTATTGTAGGGTTTCGTGATATTTTTTGACATTTTGTGCATTAATTGCCGCACAAATACAAACAGCTCTGTCACTAAAATATAGTAACAGAGCCGATATGTTTATTTTACTTCTTCTTTTCTTCTTCGTTTTTTCTACTAGCACAATTGTCCACACCACAGCCACTGCAACTACCACAGCCGCCATTCTTGCTTCTTTCCTTTATCTTTTTTATAGACGAAATTACAAGTATAAAAACGATTCCTATCAGTACAAAATCTAATAAACCCATATGCTCCTCCTATAAAAACAATGTGCCTATATTATAAACCAAAAATGACACCACCCATGCCACAAATATTTGGTATGCAACAACTGCCCAGGCCGCAAGCCCACTTCCCATTTCACGCCTAACCGCCGCAATAGCCGCAACACAAGGTGTGTATAACAGTGTGAATGTAAGGAAAGAAAATGCCTGTAATGGTGTAAACATTCCACCCAAAACCTGTGAAAGATTACTTATACTACTTCCCGTAAGTACAGCCATTGTGCTTACAACGGCTTCCTTTGCAGTAAAACCTGTTATAAGAGCAGTGGATGCACGCCAGTCACTAAAACCAATGGGCGCAAAAAACGGTGATACAAACTTACCTATATAAGCAAGCATACTGTCTGCACTGTTGGTAACTACGTTAAACCGTGTGTCAAAGGTCTGCAAAAACCAAATGATGATGGTTGCCACAAAAATAACGGTAAACGCTTTCATCAAAAAGTCCTTGGCTTTGTCCCACATCAGCATTAACACACTTTTCATACTTGGAAAACGATAATTTGGAAGCTCCATTACAAATGGCACAGGATTTCCTTTAAATAGAGTGCCCTTAAATATTAAACCCGATGCGATACCAACCAAAATTCCCATAATATAGAGGCAAATCATAACCAACGCCTGATATTTAGGAAAAAATGCCGCCGTAAACATAGCATAGATAGGTAACTTTGCACTACAGCTCATAAATGGTGTTAAAAGTATGGTCATTTTTCGGTCACGCTCGCTGGCCAGTGTTCGTGTAGCCATAATCGCAGGTACGGAACACCCAAAACCAATAATCATAGGTACAAAGCTTCTTCCAGACAACCCAATTTTTCTTAACAGCTTATCCATAACAAAAGCAACCCTTGCCATATATCCGCTGTCCTCCAGCAAAGACAAAAAGAAAAACAATACCACTATAATTGGCAGAAAGCTTAAAACACTGCCAACTCCTGCAAATATGCCATCAATAATAAGAGAATGTACAACAGGATTAATACCATAAACAGTAAGGCAATAGCTTACAGCATTAGTTAATACATCAATACCCATAGAAAGCAAATCACTTAAAGCTGAACCTATTATGCCAAAGGTAAGGTAAAACATAGCAAGTATTATGGTTAAGAAAATTGGTATTGCAAAGTATTTATGGGTAAGTACGCTGTCAATTTTAACACTGCGCTGATGCACCTTGCTTTCGCCGCATTTAATTACAGTTTTGGCACACACGCCTTCAATAAATTTGTACCGCATATCTGCCAGTGCCGCCTCACGGTCAGTACCCAACTCCTTTTCCATTTCCTTCACATTGTGCTCAATCATATCCTTTTCATTTTCCGTAAGGTTCAGGGTTTCCATCATAGGCTCATCGCCCTCTATCACCTTTGTTGCTGCAAACCTTGGCGGAACCTTTGCACGCTGGGCATGGTCCTCTATAAGGTGCGCAACGCCATGAATAGCCCTATGTACAGCCCCAGAGCAAAAGTCAGCAATCTGTGGCTTAGTTCTTGCCTGTGCTATTGCTACCGCAACTTCTGTAAGCTCATCTACGCCCTCATTTTTAACAGCAGCAATTGGTACCACAGGCACACCAATAAGCTGTTGCAAAGCTTTTATTTTTATGGTATTTCCGTTGGCTCTTACCTCGTCCATCATGTTAAGGGCAATTACCATAGGTATATTTAGTTCCATAAGCTGAAGGCTTAGGTATAGGTTACGCTCTATATTTGTTGCATCTACAATATTTATAATGCAATCAGGTTTTTGGTTTATAAGAAAATCCCTTGTCACAATTTCCTCGCTGGTGTAAGGTGAAAGGGAATAAATACCAGGTAAATCTACGACGGTTGCATCTTTTCTTCCACGTATTTGCCCTTCTTTTTTATCTACTGTCACCCCTGGAAAATTTCCTACATGCTGATTTGAGCCTGTAAGCTGATTAAACAAGGTGGTTTTACCACAATTTTGATTTCCGCCAAGAGCAAATATCATTCACTAACACCATCCTCGTCCTCAACTTCAATGTTTTTTGCATCATCAAGGCGTATGGTAAGCTCGTAACCTCTTAAATGCAGTTCTATAGGGTCACCCATAGGTGCAACCTTTCTTATCATAACCTCTGTATATGGGGTAAGACCCATGTCTAACAGCCGCCGTCTTAAAGCACCCTGTCCGTTTACGGCAAGTATTTTTCTTTTTTCGCCTATTGCAAGTTTATCTAAAGTCATAAAAACACATCCTAATTATTAATTTCATCAGTTAAAAGTCTATTGTATACCGATAATATTACCGTTAGCTAACATTTTTGTCAATACACTTTATTAATAAGCAACACAAATAATAAACAACACCGAGTTTAATATTTTAAAGGATTTATTGCCAACATGTAAAATTGATGTTATAATTTTCTTAAAATTACATTACATGTATGCATTAAAATACCCGTGGTTATTTTTAAAAACCTCTAACTTAAACTGCAGATATAGGAGTATTGATAATGATTTACGTCTCCATTAATAATTTAAAACCTGGAATGATTTTGGCAAAGGATATTTGGGGGAAATCCTCTTTTTTTCCGTTGGTTCACGCTGATACTGTACTAGACGCATCCACTATAAGCCGCCTTATTGATAAGGGAATACAAGGCATATATATAGAGTGTGAAGGCTGTGAAGATATAGAAGTAAACGAGATTATATCCATGGAAGAAAAGATACGTGTAACAGACGAAATTGGAAAAATATTTAAGTCACTTCAAACTCAAAAAGGTAATATTTTTACCTGTGTAGAGTCTGTTGAACATATAGCCGACTACTTCGTTGATGTGGTTACCAAAAATCACGAATGCCTGATGAACATTATTGACATTAAAAATTATAACGAATACGCCTATATCCATAGTATGCAGGTTGGTATACTTTCCACCATTATAGGTAAAAACCTAGGTTATAAAAACAGTAGGCTTAAAGAGCTTGCAACAGCTGGAATGCTGCACGATGTAGGTAAGCTTAATATTCCCATTGAAATACTTGACAAACCAGGGCCATTAAATGATGATGAATTTAATATAATGAAAAAGCATCCCGCCTATGCCATGGAAAAGTTGGATTCCTGCCATGGGTTATCTTGTGATATCCTTAATGGAATCATTGCTCACCACGAAAAAATAGACGGAACTGGCTACCCAAAAGGCCTTAAGGACGAAGAAATAAATGACTTTGGTAAAATTATAGCTGTTGCAGATGTTTATGATGCCCTTACCTCAGACCGCTCATATAGAAAATCATGGAAACCTCATGACACTATAAATTATATGATGGGTAATGCTGGTACCCATTTTGATGTTGATATATTAAGTGCATTTTTACTTTCCGCCGCTGCTTATCCAGTTGGGGTACTTGTTTCACTTAACAATGGCCTTAATGGGGTTGTTATAAACACAGTTGCAGGACTTCCCCTAAACCCAATTGTAAAAATATTAACTCCAGGTGAACATCATGGTAAAATTTTTGATTTAGCTAACGATATAACCCTTCTTAGCATAAAGATAACAGATACAATTTCAGACCCAGAAGAAATAGACCATATTTTAGAAGCAAATAAATTCTATTCATTAAGCAAATAAAAAGGTGAGGGCAATTTACCCTCACCTTTTTTTGCACATTAATTTTTAGCTTACTTTAAATCCGCCTTTACCAAGTTTCTTTCATTCCTTTAACTTCTTTAATAATTCCTAAAAGCCTTTTTTGTTCTTCCGGGGTAAATGAGCAGCAAAGATTGTACAATTCATTATCCATCACATCCGTATTTGCTTTATCAGACGCGCACACAAGGTAATCCAAACTTACATTAAAAAATTTCGCCAGCTTAATCAAATCTCTTATACAAGGCTCATTTCTTCCCGATTCATAATTGGATACAGACGTGTACTTATAGCCTAAAACATTACCAAGTTTTTCCTGTGTAAGTCTCTTTCCATTTACAATGTAATTTCTTCTTAGCATTTTTAATCTGTCTTTAAATTCCATAAAATTCACCAACCGTAAATATATTTATTTTTTAATTATACGATTTATGAAAGAATTTGCCAAATATTTTTATCGACAAATTTTTCTCTCTTTTTTTACATTATTCCTGTTATTATGTCGTTTTCGCTTTTTTATCAACAATCATAGCCTAAGTAATCTGTCATATTTCCTTCCAAATCTACCCATAACCACGTCTGTTCCGGGTACTACACCCTTTGTTGCCGAAAGCAGTGGAAGTGTATAAGCACAAATTATCTGCTCCGCATCTTTAACCGATACTGCCGATACCTTTCCATCAGGATTCACTATGGTTGTACAGTCTTCCTCTGCCACGGAATTTCTTACCACATACATTTTATTCTCTGAAGCACGGGTATACATGAATTTATTGTCCATACTTCTTTTTTTGCTGTCACTTACAAATAATATATGACAACCCATAAGCATATAGCACCTTGCAATCTCTGGTATATATAGTTCATCATCAAATATAACACCTATTTTTCCATACTTTGTGCTAACACAGGCATATGGAATATTTTTGCCTTCTTTTGTTTTGTGCCAAACCCCAATGACTCCTGTTTTATCCAAAGCAAGGGCATATTTTCCCTCTTCACTTTCCTTTGATACCACAATTACAATTTCTGCCTTTAAATATTTTGAAACTGCCTCATAAATTTTCTGTGGCTTGGCAAAAAATCTTGTCTGTGGTAAAAATATAATATTTCCATCGCAATATGAATTCATTGTAATATATCTTTTGGCTTTTTCTTCGTACTTTGCCAGATTTTCTGCTTTGAACTGAACTGACGATGTAAAAAATTGACTTTCACTTGGTACAATAGGTTGATTCATAGACTTCAATACAGGTAAATTCTCATTTTCCTGGGTAATTATTTCATACAATTGGGGATTACGCCTTAAAGGAGTTCCATAATCTTGGGTTAAGTCTACATCACAGTAAAGTATGTCTTCACTGTCAGTAGGAAGCTGAGATACATATTCTCCGTTGGGGTTAACAACCATAGACCGCCCAAGGTTGCATACACAGTTATCCTCTACACCCATTTTACTGCAAACCGCAAACCATACCTTGTTTTCAAAGGCGCGCACATTTACATAATATTCATATTGAGGGTTGGTAAAATCCTTCACATTAAATGCGGATGATGTAAAGTTTACCAAGTCTATAATCATTTTTGCTCCATCAAGGGCAAGTATGCGAGAAATTTCGGGTATACGTCCATCAGCACAAATAATCATACCCATCTTTCCCCATGGGGTGTCAAAGGTCTTAAATTCCTCTCCTGCGGTAAAACATTTGTGGTCAAAATGCCATAAATTTGACTTGTATGTGCTGTGAATTATTTCACCACTTTGATTAAATACGATTCCTGCATTACGCAATAAATTTTCATGATACACTGAAATTCCCACCGCAATAAACATGTTATATTTATTTGCAATACTACCTATCTTTCCAAGCAATAAATCATTTTCTTCCAGAGCCTCACAATAATTTTGGCTATTAAAACCAGCCATATATCCAGGATAAGTACACTCTGGCAAAAGAGAAAAATCAGCACCATTTTTTCCTGCCGTTTCAAGCATTTCCAACATCTTTTTCTCTGTTTTTTTATAGTTTATTGCACTGTCTGCCTCTATTTGTATAAGTGCAAGCTTCAAATAAACCACCTCCATACCGTCATTATAGCACAGCGTTTAAGAAAAAATATAGTAAACTTTTTATTTCACATTATATGATGTATCCCAGTAGTTAAATTACTACTGTCCAGCCCACTAAGAAATTTAATTTTATTAAAAACCCTTTAATTACAAGGCTTTGGTCTGACCAATCTCTAAAAAAATCTTATTACTTTGTTTTAAAAAAATGTTGCAAAATGACAAGATAGGTTGTAATATAGTTTCTACACACCTTGATTTTGAAATTCTAAATTCGAATACGTTAGGAGAGATTACCAATGAATATTAAAAACTGGAAAGAAATTTATTCCTCAAAACTTGTAAGTGCAAAAGATGCAATCAGCCATATTAAATCAGGCGACAGAGTTGTTACAGCGCATGCGGCAACAGAGCCTACTTACCTTATTGACACAATGATTGAAAACTATGAAATGTTTAACAACGTAGAAATATCTCATGTTGTTACACTGGGCGAAGGTAAGTATACAAAGGCAGACATGAATGGTCATTTCCGTTTTAATGGTCTTTTTGTAAGTGCGTCTACAAGATCAGCAGTGAACAATGGTACAGCGGATTTTACACCATCCTTCTTCCACGAAATACCTTACCTTTTTAGGGAAGAAATGCCTGCCGATGTTGCTCTTATTATGCTTTCTAAGCCTGATAAACATGGTTACTGCAGCTTTGGACCATCTACAGACTATACAAAGCCTATGACGCATGCAGCAAAAACTGTGATTGCTCAAATTAACGAAAATGTGCCTCGTGTTCTTGGCGACAACTTTATTCATGTAAGTGAGCTGGACTATATTGTTGAGCATAATGCACCTATGGCAGAACTTGTACCTGGTAAAATTAACGAAACACAAAGCAAAATTGGCGAATATTGTGCTTCTCTTATTAAGAACGGCGACACCCTTCAGCTTGGTATCGGCTCTATTCCAGAAAGTGTACTTACTTTCCTTTCAGACAGAAAAGACCTTGGCCTACATACCGAAATGTTCTCTGACGGCGTTATTGACCTTATTGAGTCTGGTGTAATCAATAACAAGCTTAAAAAAACTCATACAGGAAAAACTGTTGCAACCTTTGTTATGGGTTCTCAAAAACTTTACGACTTTATTGATGACAACCCATCTATAGAGTTTTATCCAGTAGACTACGTTAATGACCCCCGTGTTATTTCCCAAAATGACAATATGGTTTCCATTAACTCCTGTATTCAAGTAGACCTTATGGGTCAGGTTGTTTCAGAAAGCATCGGATTAAAGCAGTTTAGCGGTGTTGGCGGACAGGTAGACTTTGTGCGTGGCGCAACAATGAGCAAGGGCGGACGTGCAATTATTGCCATGGTCTCCACTGCAGCAGGTGGAAAAGTATCAAGAATTGTACCTTTTGTTAACAAAGGTGCCGCTATTACCACCTCACGTACAGACGTTAACTACGTAGTAACCGAGTATGGTATTGCAAAACTGAAAGGCAAAACCCTTAAGGAGCGAGCAAAAGCACTTATTGAAATTGCACATCCTTCTTTCCGTGATGAGCTTAAAGAAGAATATGAAAGAAGATTTTTTGAAAAATACTAATCGTTTATGATACTATGATTTTTAGCGTGTATACAAAGTGTACACGCTATTTTTTATTACAAATTTGTTAAAATCCCACACAGATTAGAAAAAAATGTTATAATAGAATATAAATGAAATGACAATTAGGAGGAACGAAATGGACGAAAATGAAATAATTGAAAACAGCAGTGAGTCAAAGATGGTGGAACTTGAAAAAAAAGAGGAACAGTCAACTGTACCCACTGATAAAACCCAACCTACCAAGCAAATAAACTATAACACCAACTATAATACGAACTACAGCAAAAACAAAGGTGGTAAAGGCTGCCTTTTTTGGGGACTTATAGTACTTGCTATTTTTATTACTTTAAATGGCCTTATTTTCTTTGGTATTGCAGCTGCCTTTAGTGGTTCTTCTACCGTTGAAGAAGCTGATACTGTTTATGGCGATTATGTTGAAACTATTTACATTGAAGGTACAATTGCCAGCGAAAATGTAAATAGCTATGGTGTAACAACGGGCTATCAGCACCAATGGACACTTGATGAATTGGATTATCTTATAAATGATGACACCAATAAAGGTATTATTCTTTACATAAATTCTGGCGGTGGCGGAACATATGAAAGCGATGAAATGTACCTTGCCCTAAAAAAATATAAAGAAGAAACAGGCAGACCAATTTATGCCTACTATGCACAAACAGCGGCCTCTGGAGCTTTATATCTTTCCATGGCGGCAGATGAAATTTATGCCAACCGTATGACTATGACAGGTTCTATAGGCGTTATGATAAATAGCTATGATGCCACAGGCCTTATGAACAAGCTTGGCATAAAAGATATTACTATTAAGAGTGGTAAGAATAAAAACATGCTTAGTCCAACAGCTGGCACTTCTCAAGAGGAAATAGATATTTTACAATCTATGATTAACGAAAGTTATGATATTTTTGTTGGCATCGTGTCTGAGGAACGTGGTATACCACTTGATAAAACAAAAGAAATTGCCGACGGACGTGTTTACTCTGCCCAGCAGGCAAAGGAATTAGGGTTAATAGATGACATTATGAGCTACGATGATTTTATGGATATGCTTCAAGCAAAAACTGAATTTACAGACTGCGAATTTATTGATGCACAATACACTGACGATTCATTCATGGGTATTTTATTCTCTAAACTACCTGAAAACAAGAGCAAAAGTGAAGCAGACTTATTATATGACATAATTAAAAAATCAGCAGGTTCACAGTTGGAATATTCCATGAATGGGGAATTGGAATAAAAAATATCGAAGTGAAAACGGAGGGTATTATTATGCAGAATTTTTACGTTTTTGTTTTACTTATTGCCGGCTATATTTTGGGTTCACAGATGGTTAAAAAAGGGCAGCCAAAGAAAAAAAGCACCTACGAGGATAAAAAAAGCTATCTAAAAAAGTGATTCAGCTTAATATAAAACGCTAAAGGTTTTTAGACAAAGAATACCCAAAGGTAGATATATAAGTAATTTTTATATATCTTACTGAAATATAATATATGTTTTTGTGTCGAAATTTTATTTCAAAAATTTTAAATTTGGTATTGACACCAACAAAAAAACGTGTATAATTTACGTTAACTTAATAAAGTCCATCAAACCTATGATGTGGAGATAAAAACAAATTATGCACTTACAGAGAGTCGGGGTAGCTGAGAGCCTGGCAGAACGCAAATTGTTAAATGGACCACAGAGGGCACAGTCAAAAGAAAGTAATTTCCTAGTATTCTGTGACGTAGGGCAGGCGTTATCTGTCAGGAATATGTTAGTATTCTGTTAAAGTGTGTGTATTTTTAATACGCAAAAAAAGGTGGTACCACGGGTTTCGTATATGTTAACTCGTCCTTAATGATTATTTCATTGAAGGCGAGTTTTTTTATTTTCAAAAAGGAGCGATAAAGATGTTTAAACCGACTTTAGAACAGGCAAAAGAGCTTTTAAACTTTAAAACCATACCAGTAAGCACCGAAATATTTTCGGACATCCGTACACCCATAGAGGTGTTACAAATACTTAAAACTGTAAGCAGCCATTGCTATATGCTGGAAAGCCTTGAAAGTGCCGATAAATGGGGACGTTACACATTTTTAGGCTTCGATCCTAAAATGGAAATTACCTGTATGAACGGTGAAGTTACCATAACAGCCGATACAAAAACTGTTGTTAAAAATACTGCACCCCATCAATATATAAACCAAATTATAGCCGATAACCGCAGCCCTAAAATGGATTATTTGCCACCATTTACAGGCGGTTTGGTTGGATATTTTTCTTACGACTATATAAAATATGCCGAGCCAAGCCTTAACCTTGACGCTAAGGACGATGAGTGTTTTAAAGATGTAGACCTTATGTTTTTTGACAAGGTAATCGCTTTTGACAACCTAAAACAAAAAATTATTATCATTGCAAATGCAAAAACCGATCACCTTGAAGAAAACTACAATAAAGCAGTAGCAGAAATAGAAAAAATAAGAACCCTGATATCTAACGGAAAATACACTGAACCGCCTAAAGGTAAACTGAAATCAGATTTTAGACCCCTTTTTAGCAAAGAAGAATATTGCAATATGGTGAATGAGGCAAAGCATTATATAAAAGAAGGCGATATTTTTCAAGTAGTTTTAAGCAACCGCATGGAGGCAGATTTTGAAGGAAGTCTGCTAAACACCTATCGGTTGCTTAGAACCACCAATCCATCGCCCTATATGTTCTACTTTTCCAGTGATGATATTGAAATTGCAGGTGCTTCCCCTGAAACCCTTGTAAAACTTCAAGACGGCAACCTTTACACCTTTCCCCTTGCTGGCACAAGACCACGTGGAAAGACAAAAGAAGAAGATATTGCCCTAGAAAAAGAACTTTTGGCAGACCCAAAAGAATGTGCCGAACACAATATGCTAGTGGATTTAGGAAGAAATGATCTTGGAAAAATAAGCAAATTTGGCACTGTTGAAGTTGAAAAATATATGTCTATAGAGCGTTTCAGCCACGTAATGCACATTGGCTCCACGGTGAAAGGAATTATTCGTGATGACAAATGTGGTTTAGATGCCATAGACGCAGTTCTTCCCGCAGGAACACTTAGCGGTGCGCCAAAGCTTAGGGCATGCGAAATTATAAATCAGCTCGAAAACAATAAACGTGGAATTTATGGTGGTGCAATAGGTTACATGGACCTTACCGGAAATGTAGACACATGCATTTCCATACGAATTGCCTTTAAGAAAAACAACAAAGTATTTGTTCGTTCTGGCGCAGGAATCGTTGCCGACAGTGTTCCAGAAAATGAATACCAAGAATGCTTAAACAAAGCGGCGGCAGTTGTAAATGCCTTAAAGGCTTCAGAGGAGGTGCTTAATTAATGATTTTATTGATAGATAATTACGACAGTTTTTCCTACAACCTTTATCAGCTTTTGGGGTCACTTAACCCAAACATAAAGGTAATACGCAATGATGAAATGACCCTTTCAGAAATTGAAAAACTTTCACCACAATATATTATTCTTTCCCCAGGGCCTGGAAGACCCTTCGACGCTGGCATATGCATAGATGCAGTGAAATACTTTGCAGGAAAAATTCCAATTTTAGGTGTTTGCCTTGGGCATCAGGCTATCTGTGAAGCCTTTGGGGCAACGGTAAGTTATGCAAAAGAACTGATGCACGGGAAACAAAGCATTGTAGAAATTGATTGCCAGTGTGAAATTTTCAAAGGGCTGACAGAAAAAATAACTGCCGCAAGATACCATTCCTTGGCGGCAATTGAAAACACAATACCAAACTGCCTTACAATAACAGCTAAAACCGACGACGGCGAAATAATGTCGGTAAAACATAACAATTACCATGTATACGGGGTTCAATTTCACCCTGAAAGTATAATGACCCCTGACGGTAAGCAAATTTTAAAAAATTTTTTGGAGGTAACAGCATGATAAAAGAAGCTATTGCAAAAGTTATAGAAAAACAAGATTTAAGCTATGAAGAAGCAAAAAATGTAATGGCAGAAATTATGGACGGCACAGCAACCCAAAGTCAAATGGCAAGCTTCCTTACCGCCCTTCGAATGAAAGGCGAAACAATAGAAGAAATTACAGCCTTTGCCAGTGTAATGCGTGAAAAAGCAACTAAAATAATCAGTGAAAAAACAGTAATGGACATAGTTGGAACAGGCGGAGACGGTGTTGGAACATTTAACATTTCCACAACCTCAAGCTTTGTTGCGGCGGCTGGCGGTGTTATGGTTGCAAAACACGGCAACCGCAGTGCCTCCAGCAAAAGCGGTGCGGCAGATGTTTTGGAAAGCCTTGGTGCAAACATAACAATCAACGCTGAACAAAGTACAAAACTACTTAATGAAATTGGCATTTGCTTTATGTTTGCACCAACCTATCATTCTTCAATGAAATATGCCGCACCTGTTAGAAAAGAAATTGCAGTTCGTACTATTTTCAATATTTTAGGGCCTCTTTCAAACCCTGCGGCGGCAGAGCTTCAAATTATGGGTGTGTTTGACAAAAAATTGGTAGAGCCATTGGCACAGGTTTTAAGTAACCTTGGTGTGAAGCGTGGTATGGCAATTTATGGAGATGGTTTAGATGAAGCCACTGTAACAGGCAAAACTACTATTTGCGAAATAAACAACGGTACTCTTACCAATTACGAAATCGACCCACAGGAATTAGGCTTAGGCATTTATTCCTTGGATGAAATTAAAGGCGGAACGCCTGCGGAAAACGCACAAATAACCCTTGATATTTTATCAGGCAAGGAAAAAGGTGCAAAACTGGATATTGTTATTTTAAACAGTGCCCTTGCCCTTTATTGTGCAGATAAAGGAAAAACCATTAAAGAATCCGTTGTTCTTGCAAAAAAATTGATTGAGGACGGTTCAGCACTTGCTAAGCTAAACCAATTTATTGCACAATCAAACGAGGTGGTAGCATGATTCTTGAAAAAATAGCCGCCCGCACACGTAGGCGAGTCTTTGAACTTAAACTTGAAAAATGCCTTGATGTAGTTAAAGCCGAGGCACTAAAAATGAATTGTGAAACAGGCTTTCCTTTTGAAAAAGCATTGCGTACAGATGAAATTTCCTTCATATGCGAGGTTAAAAAAGCTAGTCCTTCAAAAGGAATTATTGCACATGATTTTCCTTATGTAAACATTGCATTGGACTATGAAAACAGCGGTGCGTCTGCAATTTCTGTATTAACAGAGCCATATTTTTTCCTTGGCAGTGACCGTTACCTTAAAGAAATTGCCTCTGCTGTAAAAATTCCTGTTTTGCGTAAGGATTTCACCATAGACGAGTACCAAATATATGAAGCAAAGACCCTTGGTGCTTCCGCAATTTTGCTTATATGTGCATTACTAGACACCGATACCATTAAAAAATATCTGGACATTGCTCATAGTCTTGGAATGTCTGCCATAGTTGAAACTCATACAGCAGAAGAAGTTCAAAGTGCATTAGCCGCTGGGGCAAGAATTATTGGCGTAAATAACCGCAACCTTAAAACCTTTGATGTTGATTTAAGCAATAGCTTTAAACTTCGAGAACTTGTACCAGACGAAATCATTTTTATATCTGAAAGTGGCATAAAAACCCCAACTGATGTAAGTGTACTGCGTGATTGTAAAACAGATGCCGTGCTTATTGGCGAAACACTTATGCGTTGCTCAAACAAAAAAGAAATGCTGGAAAAACTAAAAGGAAAAGTGAATACAAAAATATAAA